>DAIDKH010000030.1 GCA_027450145.1 Chthonomonadaceae bacterium
TGCTCAACGCCGTCCTGCACCATCTCCCATTGAAAGGCGTAGGCGCCCGGTGTGCTCGGTGCGGATGTGCTTTCGCGATGTCGCATGCATGCAGTAGCGCTCTGCGGTTGCGCGTCGGAGGTAGAGTCAGGTTGTGCTGCGGTTGTCATAGCCTATGCCTCGTGACGGTGGCTGATGCGTTGCTAACCGAAACCGGCGAAATGAACGGTGCGCTCTTGATACATCTTAACACAGTTTTGCCGGCTGCGCGATGTGCCAGCAAAGATTAAATTTCGAGGGACATTGGTGGCGTTCGTGAGAGTTATACGCTGTTGATGATTAGGCTATCGGCGGTACAGACGCGCTTTGTAAGCACGTCAAAACTAACTAACACGACTACCAAGCTAGGCGATTACTCACTCAAACTTAATACGGGTACTCGGTCGTTTATTTCGAGACCCACAATCGAGCACTGTTACAACTATTTAGGAGGCAACGCACAAATGTAGGGGCACATGCCGTTAGAAGTAACGCTACGATGGTGACTGCTAAACACCCTTTTCGATGACAGCCTCGTCAGATAGCTTCTCAGAAAGTGTAAGGCTGGAGGCCGGAAGGGTGTCTATTCGCTCAGCAAGTGAGGATATAACGTCGTTAAGTTCAGTGATGACCTTTAGATTCCCTACCTGCCCGCTACGCCGCCATTCAATCTCTTGCAAGCGTACATAGACCTCGACATCGTGATATTTTTGCAATGCTTTGCACAACTCCGGGGTAAGAATATTGAGCAGGTAAGACGCATTGTTACATGCGATTATGAACTTACGGCTAAAATTGGGATCACTGATTTCGAAGGTGACAGCATCGCGGCGAGTTTGCGCCTCCTCTAGCAGACTTTTACGGCGCAATCCCAATATAAATGCTGCCCGATTGCGTAGCGGTAGCGCGCCACGCGTGTGGAAGTAAGGCGCATCGTCCTCGTGGCTTACAGCGGTCTCTAGAAGGTAGGGTCTGCCGTTTAATGTGCCAGCAATCATAGCAGGTGAAAATGTGTCGCGCGCTTTGCATTCACCGCAAAGCTGCGTAGCAAGCAGGCGCCAATTACGTAATGCTGCTTGGCGCCAGATTGTGTATGCTGCACCTACTGCAACCGCTGCTACAAGGGCTGCTACAAGCCATGTCCAGATGTTAGGAAATGCGACCATAGCCAATTACACCTCAGGTTGGTGCACTAGAGCTCGGATTTTGAGATGGGATTACCCTTGGAGTCGCAATCGTACACAATTGGAACTCCATTGGGAACGTTTAGCTCTATTACCTGCTCCTCTGTTAGCTGATCGAGATACATGATGATGGCTCGCAGGCTATTACCGTGAGCGGAAATGATGACATTCTTCCCGGCCTGCAGTGCGGGCACGATGTGCTTCTTGAAGTAGGGCAGGGTACGGGCAGCAGTATCTTCTAGACTTTCGCCCCCTGGAGGTCGCACAGCGTAGCTTCGACGCCAGATCTTCACTTGGTCTGCTCCAAATTTCTGGGCGGTTTCGTCTTTGTTGAGCCCTTGCAGATCGCCGTAGTGGCGCTCGTTAAGTGCCTGATCGTAGCTAACGGGTACGTTTTGCTGCCCACATGAATGCAGGCACAAAGTGAGCGTATCGATCGCGCGTTTCAGCACACTTGTGAACGCCTCGTCTATGTGTATATTGGCCACCTTAAGCTTCTCGCCTGCTTCGCGCGCTTCAGCCATGCCTTGCGGTGTAAGGTCTATATCAATCCAGCCAGTGAATCTGTTTTCCAGGTTCCAGGCAGACTGACCATGACGCAGCAGTATAAGTTTCGACATCCTCATCTCTCCTCAGTAAATATCTATTGGGCCAAAGGTTTAGCCAAGATTTTCCAATGCGCCGTCAAAATCCTCCATCAACAGGCTGCGCCCACAGCTCTCGCCAAGATCTGCAATCCGAATAAGCGCTAACATTCCTGCTTCATTAACCAGGGCCTTGATGTCCGCACCGCTATATCCTTCAGTGCGCATAGCCAGTGCTTCAAGGTCAACGTCATCGTCGAGCGATGCTGTGCGCGTGCAGATTCGAAAGAGTTGTAGACGCGCTTCCTGATCGGGGAGCGGGATCTCGACCTCACGGGATAATCTGCCCCCACGCCGCACAGCAGGATCAAGCATGTCCGGTCGGTTCGTAGCGCCAATTACAAATACCCGTGAATTGTGGGTGAGTCCATCCATCTCCTGGAGGAATTGGTTAACTACTTTATCAGAGTGTATTGCCACGCCGCCTTGTCTAATCGGGAGCAGCGCGTCAATTTCATCAATAAAAATAATGGACGGAGGATTAGCGCGAGCCCGTTCAAACAGCTCCTTCACACGCTTTTCGCTCTCGCCAACATACATCTGCTGGATATCTGCTGGTGTTATAGCGAAAAAACTGCATTTTGCCTGATGGGCGAGTATGCGGGCGATGGTAGTCTTGCCAGTGCCTGGGGGCCCCTTGAGCAATATTCCCGTGGGTGGCTGTACCCCTAGGTCACTCGCTAAATCAGGCTTCTCAAGCATCAGCTGCATCTGCCGTAGTTCGCGTTTAGTACGAGGGTTTAGTACCAGGTCATCCCAGGTTTGTGGGGCATTGGGACTGTGTTCAACAGCAGGTATCGAAAGCGATCCATGGTCTATCGTTTTTACCATGGAATTGTAGGCTTCGTTTTCGGGATCAAGTTTGGCCGCCATGCGTGCAGCCTCTTCTGCCTCGGTTCTCATATCCAGCGCCTGTAATGTCTTTGAGAGGTAGAAATAGGCGCGTGCGCTCTTGGGTTCACGATCGATAACAGAATTAAGGTAGAAGACTGCGTCTTTAAGCAGTAATCTGTTCCCCTGTAGGCGCTTTCGTCCATCGCGTGCTGCCTGATCAAGGCCAAGCATCTGCGCACCGTAAACCACGGCGAGGTCGGTAAGGGTTGGCCGTTCGCTGTCGGCCTGGTTCCACAGAGCCCAACCCAACCGAAATCGTGCTTCAGTAGACTCTGGTTCCAGTGCGACAGCGCGGCGATAGGCATCGACTGCAGCCGACCACTGGTATGCGCGCGCCCTCTGCATTCCTCGGTGCATGATATCGTCGAAGGTGATTGTTGGTGGTTCTGTCATGGCTGATGTCGGTTATCGTTGCCCTGTTCACGGTAAAATGGACGCAATTTCTTATCCGCCATATTGTACCTTAATGCAGTTTAGGCTTGCGCGGTAACGTTGTTCAACTATGCGCCCTCAAATGCTCAGCGTCCCCAGGGGCTAGTAGACCCTGGGGACGCCTTATTAGTGAACCTATTGCTCTGTAGCGGAGGCTACGGAATGAGTTTCAGGACGTTCTGCGGCTCGGAGTTCGCCTGTGCGAGTACGGAGGTTGCAGCCTGCTCAATGATCTGTGACTTGGTAAGGTCTACCACGGTCGCTGCCACATTGGTGTCGGCAATCTGGCTCTGCGATGCCGACAGGTTCTCAGCACCTATGCCTAAGTACTGGATCGTTGGGTTGAGCGTTTCTGCCTCGAATGCGCCAAGTCCTGCACGAAGCTGGGATACCTGCTGTATCGCGTTATCAGTTACCAGGATGGCGTTGCTCGCTCCTGCGGCGGTAGTGACGTCGATATTCGAAAGGTTCAAACCAGCAACCGCTGTTGTTCCTAGTTGCGACGTTCGGATGTTGCCAAGGCTTGCGCTTACTGTTTGACCAGAATTAGCGCCAACTTGGAATTGCAGGCTGCCCGAAGTAACGTTGGCAACGGCAACGGTGCTTCCTGTAGCATCGGTTAGGGCACCCTCTGTTAGCAGCAGGCTGTTACCTAGAGCATCCGAGACCAGCAGTCCGCTGTCAGTGCTAGATCGGCCACCGGTGAAGGTGGAGATCGTCGTGGTTACTGCGCCGTTTAGTAGAGCATAAGCGGTGACGGTTACAGTTGCGTTAAGGCCAGCAACCAGCGTTCCTGTGGTACCCGCGATAAGATTTGAACTCTCGTTCTCACTAATCTTGAAGTTCGCACCATAGGTTTGCTGAGAGAGGACGATTACACCAGATCCATTACCGCTACTGAATTGCGCGGAGACGCCTGTGCTACCAGAGAGGTTGTTGATGTCGTTAAGTACTGTCTGAACAGAGTCGGAAGCGGAGACCTTAATCGATTGACCGTTGATTACAATCGTGCCCCCGTTGTTATTGGCCAGCGTTCCGCCCGCTGTTGCAAGGCTCGCATTCACCGTGGCGTAAGTTACGTTACCAATGGATACTGCACGAGTGGCGACGTTGTTCACCTGAATGCTAAGCGTACCACTCTGAGTTGACAGATTGTTGAATTGGCTGCCAAGGTTGATACCGGCGACGTCCTTTGGAGTGACGATCGATGCAGTAATACCGGAGGTACCGTCGAGAAGGTGCTTTGAGCCGAACTGCGTGTTCTCAGCGATTCGTTCAATAGAACCAACCGCTGCTGTAATTTGCTGTTGATCTGCCTGCACTGCAACTTGGTCGTTAACACCAGTGTTGGCGGCGTGCACAGCGAGCTGTCGAATAGTATCCAGTAGACCGCTTACGGACGATAGGGCGCCATCCGCCGTTTTGATAAGGTTGTTGGCGTCCTGGCTGTTAGCAACTGCCTGGTTAAGACCGTTGATTTGAGCTTTCAGGTTCTCCGAAATGATTAAGCCAGAAGGGTTGTCGGCTGCCGAGTTAATCGCTAGCCCGCTCGAAAGTTTCTGGATGTCGCCAGCAACAGTACCACTTATGTTACCCAGGTTCCGCAACGCATCCATTGCCGTAACGTTGGTGTTGATATACAGTCCCATAATACTTGTAGTTCCTCCGTGAAGGTGTAAGCTGCGACGTCCTGCCACAGCCCAGGAGTAGTCCGAAGCTCGAACTGCTTGCCTGTTACCTGGAGCCACTTAAGACTTTACTATGGCTCCCCTCACATATCAGTTATTCCATGCATCCAGGTAAATTTAACATGTTCCTTGGTTTTTTTATAACTTTTTATCGGCAAGTTTACCAGTATTGGGATTTGCAGTAAATTGGTGAGTAACTATCTGCCAATTCGGGCTCGTTGTGCTAATAATCTAAGCGCTCAATAAATCGTAGTCCGTGTCAAGGATTAACTGACCAGATAATCCGGTGCGAGGTCTGCTGGCGAACAGGAGATCTCAGCTGGGTCGTGATTTATTCATGAATTATCAAGGTTGATTGCAGTAATTGCGGTTTACGCATGATGCCAATAACAATGCCCCCTGGTTTTAATAACCTGGGGGCGTTTGATTTCCGTACAAGTCGACGGTTAGAGACCTTACGGTATGAGCTTCAGGACGTTCTGCGGCTCTGCGTTGGCCTGTGCCAGCACGGAGGTTGCAGCCTGCTCAATGATCTGCGACTTGGTAAGGTCTACCACGGTCGCTGCAACGTTGGTGTCGGCGATCTGGCTTTGTGACGCCGACAAGTTCTCTGCGCCTATGCCTAAATACTGGATGGTAGGGTTGAGGGTTTCTGCCTCAAAGGCGCCAAGTCCTGCACGAAGCTGAGACACTTGCTGAATAGCGTTATCAGTGACCAGGATGGCGTTGCTCGCACCGCTGGCTGTTGTAACGTCGATATTGGACAGGTTCAAACCTGCCACAGCCGTAGTTCCCAATTGGGAGGTACGTATGTTGCCAAGGCTTGCACTCACCGTTTGTCCTGCGTTGGCTCCTACCTGGAACTGCAGGCTTCCTGAAGTTACATTGGCAACCGCAACAGTGCTGCCTGTAGCATCGGTTAGGGCACCCTCGGTTAGCAGCAGGCTGTTACCCAGAGTGTCGGAGACCAACAGACCGCTGTCGGTGCTGGATCGGCCACCGGTGAACGTTGAGACGGTAGTTGTTACCGCGCCGTTTAGCAACGCATAAGCGGTGACGGTGACGGTTGCATTAAGGCCTGCAACCAGCGTTCCTGTGGTGCCCGCGATAAGATTTGAACTTTCATTCTCACTAATCTTAAAGTTGGCGCCGTAAGTCTGCTGAGACAGAACGATCACGCCGGATCCATTGCCGCTGCTGAACTGAGCGGATACACCGGTACTTGCCGACAGGTTGTTAATGTCGTTAAGGACTGTCTGCACGGAATCAGATGCTGAAACCTTGATTGACTGACCATTAATAACAATTGTGCCGCCGTTGTTATTGACAAGCGTACCGCCAGCGGTTGCGAGCGTCGAGTTAACGGTAGCGTAGGTAACTGTGCCAACTGCAAGTGCACGAGTAGCGACGTTGTTTACCTGGATGCTTAGCGTACCACTCTGTGTAGAGAGGTTGTTAAACTGACTGCCCAGGTTGATGCCAGCAACGTCCTTTGTGTCCATGATTGATGCTGTGATACCAGAGGTGCCATCGAGCAGATGCTTAGATCCGAACTGCGTGTTCTCCGCAATTCGCTCTATGGATCCAACGGCTGCTGTAATCTGCTGTTGGTCTGCTTGCACCGCAACCTGGTCGTTTACACCGGTGTTGGCGGCATGCACCGCAAGCTGTCGAATTGTATCCAAAAGACCACTTACTGACGAAAGGGCGCCGTCGGCAGTTTTGATGAGGTTGTTGGCGTCCTGGCTGTTTGCAACTGCCTGGTTAAGACCGTTGATCTGAGCCTTCAAACTTTCGGAGATAATCAAACCAGACGGGTTGTCGGCGGCTGAGTTAATAGCCAAACCGCTCGAAAGTTTCTGGATGTCGCCGGCTACCGTTCCACTGATGTTACCCAGGTTCCGCAACGCATCCATTGCCGTAACGTTGGTGTTGATGTACAGTCCCATATGTCTTCTGTTTCCTCCGTGAGGGGTTTTGATGCAACTTCCTGCTGCATCCCAGGTGAGTGACAGTATTGTCTAGAATTACCTGATCCCCGGAGCAACGGCAGATTTTCCGTTGGCTCCATTCACACAGTATTATTTCCATTTATTCAGGCATAAATAACATCCAGTTTAATCTTTTTTATGATTTGCAGGCCCTATAAGGTTAATATGGTTAAAAATCTTTTGGTTTAGGCACTTTAAGCATGTTTGTGGTCCCGCGTTGATCGTTGAGGAACACTTACAGGCAAAATAAGAATGCCAGCAGCGGTTGCTGGCATTCTGAATTAAAGACCATGGAGATTACACGGTCACAGTTAGATATGACAGGACTTAAGCCCCCGCTTTTCCAGATACTGCTGATGGTAATCTTCGGCCCTATAAAACTCCGGAGCATCTTTAATTGTCGTGACAATGGGGCGCTTATACCTGCCACTGGCTTGCCGTTCCGTAAGTGAAGCCTCTGCCAACCGATGCTGTTCCTCATCGAATGTGAATATGACCGATCGATATTGCGTGCCGATATCTGGCCCCTGGCGGTTAAGCTGGGTGGGGTCATGATTATCCCAGAATGTCGAAAGCAGCTCATCGTAGGATACCAACTGAGGATCATAGTGAACCAGCACAACCTCGGCATGCCCCGTTAAATCGGTGCAAACTTCGCGATATGTCGGGTTGGGTTTCGTACCGCCAGCATACCCAACTTCCGTAGCAGTAACGCCGGGTACTTCACGGAATGCAGCCTCCACACCCCAGAAGCAACCTGCACCAAACATTGCTTTCTGCATTCAATCGCCCTCCGGTAAATTTCCTTCTGAATCGATGTTGCTATTAACTTTATTACTATCTACCGAGGGATGATGTTCCAATGGACGCTGAGCATTTCGCGACTTCCCACCAGTACGGGCTCCAAAGCGTTCCACTACGTGGCCGCTAACAACCCGCACGGACCCTCGATCGATGTGCCCCATGGGTACGTCCAGAGTTGGGAGTAGACCGGCCGCCTTAGAGTAGCCTAGGCGCTGCCCTGCAAACACAGACCTATGGCCCACGATAAGATATGCCGTGCAAGCACAGAGAGCGCAATAGACGCCTATGGGCCCACCAAGGATTTCCAGCCCCATAACGACAGCAGCAATAGGAGTATTGGCAGCTGCGGCTACGAGTGCGATAAAACCGAACCTAGCGAATAGCTGGGCCGGTAAATGAAGAATTGTGGCAAATGCCGCTCCGGAAGTAGCGCCAATGAAGAATAGCGGGGTAACTATGCCACCAACACCTCCTGTTTTAAGGGTAATTGCCGTCGCCACGATCTTCACAAGACAAGCCGCGAGTGCGAGTCCCACTAAACTATGTAGCAGAGCGTGGGGGTCACTGCTCAGGTGCCCATGCAAGGCACCCATAATTACGGGATAGCTTAGTGCTGCATACTGTGGACCAAATAGGCCGTACAGTGCAACCAGAGCAACTCCGCCTCCTGCTGCTACCCAATACGGATGCCTAATGTACTTACTCAGAAATAGATCGACCTGCCGCATGGTTTCGATTAGTAGAAGTGCCATAAGACCAAAGAACAGGCCACTTATAAGTGACAATACAGTAAGGTCAGTTGGGGTTAATTGCCCGAAAACCTGAGCAGGATGGAGCATTGCCGTTACAGGCGGAGGTGCTCCGCAGGTGAGCTGAGCGACCACACCAGCGACGATGCACGGTAACAGAACCGGATACTCAATGCGACCCAGGTAGAGTACCTCCACACCAAAGAGTGCACCCGAAATAGGAGTTCCGAATACCGCCGCAAATCCTGCGGCAACGCCGGTAATTACCAAACGCCTACGATCCTCATCCGATAGGTGCAGGATGTCGGCAAGCGGGCTGCTAACGCCCGCGCCTATTTGAGCAGCCGGCCCTTCTTTTCCTGTGGAACCGCCAAATGTCAAAGTAATCAAGTTAAGAAGCAATCGCAGAGGAATGGCGGTCCACTGAAACCGACCGCTTTCCTCGTGAATTGCATTGATCACCTGATCAGTACCCTCTTCTGCCACGTATTCACCATCGGCATTGTGGGGTGAAAGGGTTCTAGCAATGAGAGTTAGCAGTGGCAGAATAATTGGGAGCATTAAAAACGTGTAGAAGCCTAGCGAGGCGGCATGATTGCTGAACCCAATGAGGCTATTCAGGAGGTACAGGTAGAGTTTAACTCCAAGACCTGTAAAGAAGCCAACTACGGCGCCAAGCGTTGACCATTTGAAAGTACTAAGCAGCAGTACGGCCTGCTCAGTGTACCAACGTGCGGCCGCATGCAATTCAGGTGGGGCATCAGGTGGAAGCGGACTATAGGTTTCGACTCCGGATACTTCAGGGCGGCCCGGTACGTCGCTGTTCGACAAGTCATTTCTCCTTAATCTGGGCGTTGCTCATGGCAACTGCCGCTTGAAATTTCTTAGCGCTTAAGCGCGCTACAGTACCATCAGCGAATATCACGAGCGGCGTTTGGCGCCCATGCAATCCTGCGGCATCTCGAAAGGATCCTACGCTGTTCAAGACATTGCTTGTGGATTCATAGGCGAAGATCAATCGGTTAGGCGCGGGCAATTTATGCAACGAGACCCTTGCGGCATTGGCGTTCATGGCAAAGCCGGCGCCATCGTGAAATGGAGCGCTCGGAATCTTCAACGGAGGATTGCCCGCCAAACCCGCAAGGTTCGTCTCCCAATTACTTTTAGGTGGCAATGTCTCGTGATTCTCGGAAAGGTAAAGCGAAAGTGCGGCTCCCAGGGTGTGAGCAGTTACTAGCTCTGCGTCCTTGTGCATATCAACCTGCCGATGATACCACTGCACCGCGGATGCCATGAGCAACACCACGGTGATGGGCATCGTAAACATCCAGGGCCGAAGTCGCCTGCGTCTTTTAGGGGTGTCTAAATTATCCACATTACAGAATTATTGCACATTTGTTGTCATACGTGAAGCGTGTACAGCTGAATGCCTTTGCTACATTAGCAGGTCTAATTATGGTTGCAATAAAGTTTCATTTCGCTGTAGTTGTCTCTATGCTAATATAATCGTAGTGCGATTATGAATCTCGTAACGGGCGCTCAATTGTGCCTGCATAGACTGGATATTGCTTATGGAGAGTTTTGAAACTTTCGAGTATGACGTTCTGGTTATAGGCTCCGGTGGGGCAGGTCTACGTGCTGTGATTGCCGCGCGAGAAGCTGGTTGCACTGTTGGTGTGGTATGTAAATCGCTTCTTGGCAAGGCCCACACAGTAATGGCGGAGGGTGGCGTGGCCGCCGCGCTCGGCAATATGACCAACCCCGATGGCACCAAAGAGAACGACAGTTGGAAAGTTCACTTTGTTGACACGATGAAGGGCGGCGCCTTCCTAAACAACTGGCGCACCGTCGAGATTTTCACAAAAGAGGCTCCTGAGCGGGTTTTGGAACTGGAGCAGTACGGGGCAGTGTTTGATCGCACCCCCGAGGGTCTCATTGCAGAACGTCCATTTGGCGGGCATAAATACAGACGGTTGAACCACGTGGGAGACCGCACTGGCCTCGAAATCATCCGTACTCTGCAGGACAAAGCGGTTGGTGTCGGTATGACGGTTCACATGGAGACTACCTGCACGCGGCTACTTACGGAAAACGGACGGGTAACCGGGGCTTTCGGTTACTATCGAGATACCGGTAACTACGTGGTGTTCAAAGCAAAATCTGTCATCCTTGCTACGGGTGGCTGGGGGCGAATGTACAAATTCACCTCGAACTCGTGGGAAGGTACTGGCGACGGGCTCATGATGGCCTATGAGGCTGGCGCAGAGCTACTCGACCTCGAGATGATACAATTTCACCCCACTGGCATGATTTGGCCCCCTGGCATGCGCGGCATTCTTGTAACCGAGGGCGTTCGCGGTGAAGGCGGCATTTTGCGCAACAGCAAGGGCGAGCGATTCATGTTCAATCCTAAGTACATGCCGGATTTGTACAAGGGGCAGTTTGCCGAAACGGAAGAGGAAGCATCGCGATGGCTGGAAGACAAACAGAACAACCGTCGACCACCAGAACTTCTTCCCCGCGACGTCGTAGCCCGTGCAATTTACCGTGAGGTTCAGGATGGCAACGGCTGTGAGCATGGCGGAGTTCACCTCGACGTCACTCATCGCGGTGAGGCGTACATCAAACGCAAGCTTCCCAGTATGTACGAACAGTTCCACGCCATGGGAGGGGTAGATATTACAAAGGAGCCCATGGAGGTCTATCCGACGGTTCACTACACTATGGGTGGCCTATATGTCCATCCGGAAACCTGCGAAACCAGCATACCTGGTCTGTTTGCAGCTGGTGAGGTTGCCGCTGGCCTGCACGGGGCGAATCGTCTGGGGGGTAACTCGCTCTCCGATATTATCGTGTTTGGCAAACGGGCTGGGGAACATGCGGCAGCGTTTGCAGCAGACCACGCCTTCGGTGCGATAAACGATGAACAGATAGCTGAGGAGCAGGATTACCTAACGGAACCTCTCCGTGCCTCTTCCGGTGAAAGCCCCTACGTAATCCACCAGGAGCTGCAGGAGACCATGCAGACGAATGCGATGATCGCGAAGACTGAACAGACGCTCCTCACCGCTCTGACGAAAATTCAGGAGCTTCAGCAACGGGCCAAGAACATCAAGGTTGCCGGCGATCGCTATTTCAATCCTGGCTGGCATGCAGCGCGCGATGTCCGCTTCATGCTGCGTACCTCAGAAATCATTGTGCGCTGCGCTCTGGAGCGTCAGGAGAGCCGCGGCGCCCAGTGGCGACTAGATTATCCCAACCGTGAAGACGCAACATGGGGCAAAGTGAACCTTATTGCCTGTAAGAATGGCGACGAGGTGAAAATCGTGCGGCGTCCGCTGCCAGAGATGCCTGCCGAATTAAAGGCTCTGTTCGAGGAGGGCAAATAGTTTGGAAAAAGTAACCTTGCGCGTTTTTCGAGGTGACAAAACTGGCGGTGAGATGGTGACCTATGAGGTTCCCAAAGTTCCGGGAATGGTGGTATTGGACGCGATTCACCAAATACAGAAAGAGCAGGATACCACGCTCGCATGCCGTTGGAACTGCAAGGCGGCCAAATGTGGCTCGTGCAGCGCTGAAATAGACGGCAAGCCCAGGCTGATGTGCAAGACATCGGTGGATGAATTTAACGGTCAGCCGATTACTGTCGGGCCGATGAGGGCTTTTCCTTTGCTCCGCGACCTCGTTACAGACGTTTCCTGGAACTTCAAGATGGCTGCTAAGATTCCCCCATTGCAAGTTCTACCCGAAATGGAAGGCAAACCGTTTGTGCTTCAGCAAGTGGATGTCGATCGCGTTCAAGAGTATCGCAAGTGTATCGAGTGCTTTCTGTGCCAGGACGTTTGTCACGTCATAAGGGAACACAATCGGAAGGACGCGTTTTTTGGACCCCGGCAAATGGTAAGGATTGCAGGTCTTGAAATGCATCCTGCCGACCGAATTAATCGCCGTGAACAGTTGAAGGCAGAGGCAGGCGTTGGGATGTGCAATATCACCAAATGTTGCACCGAGGTTTGTCCGGAGCACATTAGAATAACCGACAACGCGATTATCCCTCTAAAGGAACGGGTCGCAGATGACTATTACGATCCAGTCGCGGGCCTACTTAGATCAATAGGCGTACTACCGAGAGAAAAAAAAGCGCCATTTAACTCTGTGCCGAATGAGCAGACTAAAATTGCTGCTCAGGGCACGGGAAAGAAAGGCGGCTAGCGGCTGGTTCGCTATATTAAGCAAGGGGAGTCACTCATGAGAGTGGCTCCCTATTTGCTTGGGACGTAGAAGATACGTACTAGCGCCATCTCCTTACCGTGAGTGCGTGGCGTCTTCGTCGATGGGCTGCTGGTCACCACGGCTGTCTTTACGCCCTGCCTGGTTTTAGGAGACCGCAGCATAACAGGATAGGCGACCTTTCTAATGGCTGCCTTACTGGGGTGTGCTGATGCGGCAGTTGGTGCCTCGGAGTCTACCGGTGTTAAGCCAGCATCCATACGCCTTAAACCATGGGCAAGCATAGCTAGCGATCTTATAGGTACCCGAAGCAATAGACTGTTTGCCTCCGAACCGTGCAATATGCCATGCTCTTGAACAGTTATCTCTGCGCCACCTAATTGGGTAATATATTTGTTTAGTAAATGTAGGCTCGTAGCTGTTTGCGGTATTGCCATAGCGACCTGAATAGTGGAACTTGTTGTGCTATGCCGCTTTTGTACGCTGTTCGTACTTGCGAACAGTAGAGACTTGCCCGCCTCGCTTTTGAAAAATTCACTTGTTAGCCGATCTGCCTCTAAGCTTGTGGGATCCGGTGGTATTTTGATGACCTGTCGCTGCGCGATGGACGCACCTTCCTGCACGGTTGGAGCCTTACTTGGCGGTGGTGACGAAGAGACAAAGCGGCTCATGTTCGTAGAGTGCGGAACTGAGGATGCGGTAGTGACCCGGGAGCCATCAACATGAGCGAACCTTGCCAATACCAGCGCGCCTGCGGCAGAGGCCAATACCATTGCACCGGCTAAAGTGGGTTTCAATGCCGTTGGTTTAGACCTGGAAGCCGACACCTGTTCGAAGTTTACAACCCGTAATATTCTGGACGTAAGGTTAGCTGGAGGACGCACTGGGTTGAGCGATCTAAACTTCATAGATACCATGGAAAATTCGCCAAGTGAGGATCTACAATCCTCGCACTTCTTGATATGGCGCCTTACCATTGAACTTCGAACCACTCCAAGTTCACCATCCAAATATGCTTTTAGTTCGCGTTGCAGGGGGTTCTGGCACGACGTATGTCTGTCGATTTCAGTTCTATCATTCATCGTGTATTTTCCTCACCCACATAGTCTCGCAGGAGATCCTTCATTTTGTGCATCGCGTTGAACAGCCTGGATTTTACAGTGCCCTGTGGTATTCCTAGTGCATCAGCGATTTCACTATAAGTTAGTTCCTCAAGTTCATGCAGCACAACTACCTGCCTGTGGTCATATGACAGACCAAGTAACGCATTTTGAACGGCATCCTTTGCGCAGGCCTGCTCAGCCGATCGATGAGGATCGTTCATTGGTGCAGCTTGCAAAATAACTGTTTCATCCTGTAAAGGCACAATCTCGGGCCGGTGTCGCCTTGTGTGTTCAAGGCAGTGGTTCATGGCAATTCGGTAGACCCAGGTTGATAGCTTACTAGCTCCACGAAACTTTGCCAAACTACTGTGAATACCAAGAAATGTTTCCTGCGTAATGTCCTCGGCATCTTCACGCGAGCCAGTCATTCTGAATGCCATACCGAAAACTCTAGTCTCATAGAGTTTCAATAGGTGTGCGAATGCCTGTTCGTCGCCCTGTTTAAGTTTACGCACAAGCACGCGTTCAGAAATACCTTCAGTCACAAGCGCGCAGGTTACCTTCCCACGCAGAGCAACTCTGCGTTCCGCAACTATGATTGAACTATTATGCATGATGGCCACGGTGGTCTGGTCGCTCTCGGGCAAATATAGGTTGGCTAATTATGCGCGGTCTTTCATTGTATGTTGCATCACCAACAGTAAAGGTTCAGCCCGTTCGCGGTATGCAAGGTACGAATCACTACTTTAGCTGTCTTGTTTGCGTCATAATATTAGACCTTAGGCTAACCACTGGCAGATAAAGTCGTAAGTCTATTTGCCTAACAGCACCACTGGAGGTGTGACGTGCGCAAAAGTTCTATTGTTTTGCTAGGGATTTGCGCTGTTATTGTTCTGGGGCTTCTTGCTGCCTACTACTCACAACTCCATTCATCTCATGAGCTTACCACCGCACGAGCCACCGCAAAGATCCACCTGCTGGAGGTAGCAGTACGTAACAAGGATATCGGCTACATTATGAGCCAGGTGGATGATTCACCTAATGTGAGAATAGCGCATATGCGCCCGGACAAACTACGCCAGGTTTTGGCTAGCGCTTTTGCCGCTATGCACTCACCTCAGGCCGATGTGCACAATATTTCCGTAGTTAACAACGGCGCAACTGTGGTTGTCTCTGGTGATTTGGTTGTAAAGGATGGCGGACCGGACTTTAGCAGCGCTGTGAGCAGCGGGCACCTAACGCTCTACTACCATCGCATCAACACACCGGTGCTGTTTGGCCTATTTCATCAGCCTCATTGGCGTATTTTTAGTGCCGATTGGAATGGAGATAATCCCAATGATTATGGTTCGTACTGAGAATAGAGGACGAAGTTGACCAACGAGGAGAAGCTCTACTCGGTAGATTACCAAGTTCATTCGTATTGTTCGCATGACGGGCGGTCGTCAATTCATGAGCAGTGTCTACGTGCGGTACGGATTGGCCTAGATGAAATTGGCTTCACAGAACACAAAGATTTTGATCCATTTGATCCTGAGGTTGACTATTTTGATTACGATAGATACAGAAAAGAGATTGATGACGCACGCAATGTATTTGGTAGTGCTCTAAAAATCCGCGCCGGAATTGAAATCGATTATCAGATCTGGTTTGAAGACAGGATCGCGACCTACCTTGATCGACATCCGTTCGATTTTGTTCTCGGTAGTGTGCACTACGTGAACCGGAAGATGCTGATGACGGACGACTACAACCGCGGTCGCACTCGTGACTCTGCCTATCGCGACTACTTTTCCGCTGTGAAGGATTCAGTAAAGACCGGCATGTTCGACGTCCTTGCTCATCTGGAATACGCGAATCGTCGTGGGGTATCAGCATGGGGACCTTATGACCCGCATCATTTTGAGGCTGAACTGCTGGATCTATTTGCCTGTATGTCTGGCACGCCTATGGCCTTAGAGATTAACACTGCCGGGCTGCATCAGGGATTGGGCATTACGTATCCTCACCTATACACAGTCCAACTGTTTGCGCGAGCAGGTGGGAACAGGATTAGCATAGGCTCGGATGCTCACCACCCAGACCAATTGGGGCATGCTTACGGCCACGCCGCGGATATGGCTCGTTCTTGCGGCTTTGATCGGGTGTGTACCTGGAACGAGCGCCAGCTAACTGAGGTGCCAATAAGCGCGTGAAGGTTGCAATGCTTACCACGATAGGCAGCGATTGTGGCATAGCTGCGTATACCAGGGCACTCACGGACAGTTTGGTATCTTCGTGCGGCATTGAGGTGGTTACGGTGCCCATAACGCCTGGTAAGCAGCCGCTGACGCACTATGAAGAACAAGCAGCGATACTGAACGCTCCCGACATTGACGTTATTCACGTGCAGCACGAATACAGCTTTTGGGGCGGCGTATTGCCACGAAGCTCGTCATTCTGGCAGATGCGCTATTTACTTACCAGGCCGTTAGTGATGACCGCTCACACCACTTACAGTGCAGCTGAAATGTTACGTCTGCCAACGGAGAAGCGATGGCCCCAACGCTTTGTGAAGCGTGCATTGCTGCTGAACCGCCCATGGGTTCAGAGCGTGGAAATCGCTCCCTTTGTTACGGCGGTTACAATCGTGCATACCAAGGCCGCACGGGAGGCAATGATCATGCGTGGAGCAAAACCCTCTTACATTGAGGTGGTTCCAACAGGCATACCTGCGGCCCTTGCAGCGAATTATCACGGCGCCGAGTTCATCAGCAGGTATGGGCTAAAGGGCAAGCGCGTAATTTCGCTATTTGGCTTTATCGCGCCTAACAAGGGCTATGAATTAACGCTTGAACTGTTGCGAGCATTGCCAGCAGACATAACCCTCGTGATTGCTGGAGGACCAAGAAACTCTGCAATGGAACCCTATGCCGATGAGTTGCGCCGTGAAATTGCTGCCAGAGGGGTTGGTGACCGCGTCGTCATCACGGGCTATTTGAGTGATGAGGAGGCGGCTGAAGCTATGGCTGCGTCGCTGCTCGTGGTTACTCCGCACACTCAGGCAACTGGTTCCTATTCTGTGGCGTTGCCACTGGCGCACGGCAAGCCGATTGTGGCATCTGACCAAGACTGCTTCAAGGAGATTGTCGAACGAAAGCCATGTCTGGAGCTATTCAAATCAGGTGATACGGCTGATTACCTTCGCGCGGTCACGTTACTGTTAAATGATGAAGAACGTAGAAACAGGTTAAGCCGGCAAGCTGCAGAATACGCTGAGGCAACCTCATGGCCTAAGGTTGCCGAGCGCACCGCAGCGATCTACAGGCGGGCAGTACAGCTATGGTAGAGTGCCCGGGTTATCCCGATTATCCGTGAGAACCCGGGCAAGAGTGAGCTAGCGCTTTTCGATTGCAGCGGGACGCTCTTGTATGGCGCGAAGTCGCGCCGAGTCGAATTTACTGCGTCGATCGAATGTATAGATGCCATTGAGCTCGGGGTATACATCCGTCAATTGTGTGTAGCAGTAGCCAAACATATCCACGTTGTCTAGGAGAATATCGCAGACTGCCTTAAATCTGTCATAGAAATCCTCAAGAGTTGAAGGATCGGAGCCGTATCCCCAGGTTCCGCTGCTACTATCTCTTTGAGCCTCAGGAACCCATCGGAAGCCGCCAAATTCACTTACCCAGTAGGCCTGACCACGGTAGGGCACGGAAATTGCGTGTCCGCTCTCATCGTTGATGAATGGCTTGCCCTCTGCTAAATCCTGGTGCCTTGCGCGAAATTCTTCCAAGCCCTTTGGCCAGTCGGGATTAGTGATATAGTCGTGGGAGTCGTAGACGTCGGCAAACGGTACACGGTGAGAATATCCGGAGGAATCCAGAACCGGACGGCTGGTATCCATAGCTTTGGTTGCAAGGTACATACCTACCGTAACGTCGTCCAGTTCTACTATTTCGTCCTCCAGGCGTTGCCAGGTCTCATTAAGCGGGCACCAACCTATAATGGATGGGTGCGAATAGTCACGCTCAATCGCTTCCAACCATTGCGTAATGTAGGTGGCCGTGGGTTTCTGGTGGTTATGGTTTGGTCCAAAGCCCCCGCATCCCCAGTCGCCAAATTCGCCCCACACAAGATAGCCTAGTCTATCGGCATGGTAGAGAAATCTCTCCTCGAAGACCTTCTGGTGAAGGCGCGCGCCATTGAATCCAGCCTCCATCGACGACCGGATATCGGATTCTAGCGCTGCGTCGCTTGGCGCAGTCATCACTCCATCAGGGTAATAGCCCTGATCAAGCACAAGGCGCTGAAACACGGGTTCACCGTTCAACAAAATTGCCTTGCCGTCAATCGTCACGCTTCGCAGGCCAGCATAGGTGGTGCAGGTATCAACTATATGCCCGCTCTTGTCGCGCAAATTAAGGGTAATGTCATACAGGAACGGGCTGCCGGGTTCCCACAACCTCACATGTTCGTCGGGAACTGATAGAATTAGCCTAGAGGCAAAGTCGACACCTGCCTCTGTGCGGGCTTGACCAATCACCGTGTCGCCAATGCGAATCACAGCTTCTACACTGCAATCACGACCGGTGCCGGTCAAGGGAATTTCCAGGTGAAATCGCTTGCCCGCAAGATCAGGCGTTATGCGCGGTCGCTTAAAGGATGTAGAAGGAACCGGCTCTAGCCAAACTGTCTGCCAAATTCCGGTTGTACGCGTGTACACACATCCGTGGGGTGCGTACCTACCAGATTGCTTGCCCTTGGCCTTTGGTTGCCGCCAGTCGTCTCTTGCACGAACGACAACGGTAAATTCCTCCCCGGGCATCACCTTGTCAACGGGCACCGAAAATGGCGTAAATCCGCCGCGATGCCGTCCTGCTTCTACTCCATTTACCCACACAGTTGCGTCGTAGTCAACGGCTCCAAAGTGCAGCCACAACGCCCCGTAATTCCAGTCTTGCGGTACGGTCACCGTCTTGCGGTACCAAACCGCCAGCATGAAGTCCTCGTGCTTCACATTGGAAAGTGATGACTCTGGGCAGAAAGGAACGGTAATGGTCTGCGAGTATGGCGCATTTAGAAAATCGCGCTGAATTCCGCTATCACCGGCATCAATTTCAAACTGCCATGGGCCGTTGAGGCAAAGCCATGCCGATCGAACGAATTGCGGCCTCGGGTATTCTGGCCTGGGAAGGGACATTTTATCTCCTTAATGACATAGTAATCCAAATGGGATTTATTTATTCGCCACCCACGGGAAAGCGGTTATTCTAAGACGTGCAGCTCCCATCGGTATCAATGATATCGCCTTTGTGTGGCCGGTCGTGGCCGCAGGGCTTGGGACTAGCGGATCAACAACGTCGTCTGGATCTGCTTTCCACTCAGGCGCGCGTTGGGCCAATGCAGTGAACTGAATTGGGCAGTTTGCACGTGTAAATGGATTTGCGTGGGGCTTAATTGAGCGGTGGTGAACGCGAACGTCGACGGCATCACCTGCGTCATTCGTCACGAGCGCGTAATTCCATGGTGATGTCGGCAGCACACTAAACCGAGGCCACTGTGCAGTTCCTGCATACTGCTTCCAGTCTTCGCCGATGAGGAGACTTAGGGTAAGCGGCCCATAGTTCACCGAAAGACTATCCTTGTTGCCCTTCCAGTGATGGTTTGTGATGTGCATAGGAAGCGTGAGAACTACTTTGTCACCATTGTGCCATGTGCGTACAATTCGCATGTACCCGGCCTGGGATTGAACAGCCACAGCGTGGCCATTGACCCTAATGGATGCTGAGCTGCACCAGCGGGGAATGCGAAGTAGTAAGGGGAAATTTGTTGGGCGCGGTAGCTTAACGGCAAAGTTGACCAGAGTGTTGAAGGGGTATGAGGTATTTTCTGTTATCGTGGTAGCAACCCGGTTACCCACCATGGCATGAACGACGTTCGCTGCGTAGAGTGAGGCGCACAAGCCGTGATCGGGTGTTGCTAACCACAAGTTTTCAGCGTAGTAGGGCCAGCCCATGCCGTAATTATGTATGCAGCATCGATAGGTACCACAAGAGGCAGCGTATTCCTGCATTGGCATTGACCCGTCGTCAAATTCACCCAGTGTTCGACCGCCTTCAGGGAGGGCAATGGAATTTGCTGCGGTAATGTAGTGTAGCCCGTTTTGATCTGCAGTCATTGCCGCGGGCAGGGAGTTGAATGCGACGTCCTCACACCTGTCGGCCCAAGCGGGCTCTCCGCTGTAAGTTGTGAGCATTTCAAAGCTGCGCATAAGCTCGACGAGGCCACAGGTTTCTATGCCCTGACGTGGATCTGTATACTGCGGCCTAATGTTCTCATCTCCCGCGAAACCGCCGCCAGGAAACTGGCCGTATTTGCTTCGTATCTCGCGATAGTCTCGTACAGTAGCCGCCATGTAGCGGTCATCTCCGTTCAACAGGCCGTACTCTGCAGGCTCCCTAAAGCCCTGCGCCAGGTTAACGTTATGCATGGTGGGAAGGCCATCGACATAATCTGCTGAGTTTCGCTGAATCTTTTCGACTAGGGGTAATAGAAACTTGTCGCCAGTTCGGTTGTATAGCCAGTAGATGCTCGCGATGTCGTCTCCCCAACGCACGGAACCCCAACCAAGGCTAAATGTTTTCGGCGGCGCAGCGGCTTGAAACTTGAAGTACCGGGTAAGAAACCGTATGATTCTAGGATCATGGTTGTATTCGTAATCCGTGCGTAACGCTTCAAGTATGAGCATATGCGGCCACATGTCCGGTAATCCACTTTGGGCGGTACGCAAATTCGCAGGGCCAAACCATCCATCGGGATCCTGGTCATTGATGATTCCGTTAATCCAGTGCTGAGCGTTGTGAAGAATCGTTTGGTCATGTAGCACAATGCCTAATGCGATATAGCCTCGAAGCCAATACCCCAACTCTTCCCAGCCATTTGTCGCCCCAGGTGTGACCCAACCGTTCCCTTTGTACTTCAGGTACGGCGATATCTCCTCCAGATGCCCAGTCATGCCATTTGCCTCATTTTGCAGCTGAATCTTCAACCAGCCGTGAGGAGCGATGGTACCAGGTGGAAGCTTTAGAAACGCATCTGGTTGCAGCGGCGCCCTATTGTTAATGTATAGCCCACCGGCCTCGCGAGGGGCCGCAGCAAAGAATGTGGTGGACATCTTCTCATTGGACGCATTCGCTTTGTTTGCAGGCATAACTATGGCAGCGCAACAAACAGCTGCGGATATTGCAGCCATTAGTTTGCGATTGTGACGCAGATGTTGCATAGATCCTTATCCTTGTTGAGCCCACGGATTGTTAGATTTGGATATTGAACCCGCGGGCTCTTTTCAGTAACTTACTTAAGCTGGTACGTTCCGCTATGTGAGAGGTAGTGCTCAGCTCCATTTAATTCGACAGTAGCATGAATGCCGCCAGGTAGAACGATCGTTGCGTTTAAACGCCCGTCCTGCATATTCTTCCTCACATTAACGCGCAGGATACCGTGTGGTGTGGGCACCTGTGCATCGGCGAACGTGAGGTAACCCAGATTAGGCGCAATAGTAACTGTGCTGTAGCCGGCACCTGTGGGGCGTATTCCTGCAACGCGTTCTGTTAGCCACGCAGTCACCCCAGATGACCATCCATGACACAGGCTAACAAAATACCCGAAACCATTGTCTGCTCCTAGGTGAAGGTGCGGGTGAACTTTTGGCCACGACAAATCATAACCTTCCCAGAAGGTTGTCGCGCCCTCCTTGATCATGCCTCCCCAGTAGTCGCGGGCGAACTTAAGTGCCGCGCCCGTGTGTCCAGCGTCGCTCATTGCAAACAGGACATAGTTGTTGTAGTATGGTGTCGCTATCTGGTTCCATGCCGGGCTGCCCGGGGCAAACACCTTATGATAAATTGCTTCCGTCTCCACCGGGGTGGTTGCTCCGGCGAAGATTGCCATGGCGTTGTCTTGTCGCCGATCACTGAACGTGTTATCACTCAGCAGCAGATGAGTTTGCGCCGCCTGCTGTAGTGTGCTAGCTAGTTGAAGACAGTGCTGTTGTTCCGCCTTGTTATGCAAAACACCAAACAAAAATGCCGCATCTTTAAACGCCCTAATGTAATACATTTGGGTTGCGGTTCGGGCTAGCGGAGTATCACCATTGAAACCAGGAGACCAATCAACATAACCCCATTCATGTGTTAAATCAGCATAGAGGTTCTCTTTGTTCAGGTCAGTAAGCATGAAAGCAACCATTGAGGCAAGTAACTTGCTCTGCTTCGCGATATAGCGAGTGTCGCCGACGCGCTTCTCAAAATCCGCAAGCCCAACAATCCAGGCGGCTGAATAGCCAGGAATTCCATTCACGTGCGAGTGGGGTAGGGCCGAGGGATTCTCGCTGCCTTGCGCGTCGTCGCGCAGTCTCTGCATGGTCTGTTCCATCAGAAACTTGTCGGCGAAAACGTCGTCAATCACTCTTCCGGAGACCTGTAAGTCGCCCATCCACCTCGCACGGTCACGCTTCGGTGCGTCCCAGATATCTTCCTGCATACAGAGGTGGGCTGTGTAGGCGCCCGTATACCAAATCTTATTGAGAAGGGGATCGGAGCAGCGGAACGCCCCCTTGTAAGTAACGGGATAGTATTTATCCTGCAGCATTACACGAACAAGGACTGGTTTGGCGCCTGGCGTTTTTGTGAAAATTAAGTGCGCATACCGGAAAGCAGACCAAGGTGTGCTGGCAGGTTCCTTCCCCTGCCCAACGAGGCGCGCATAACCGTGCCACGGTCCATGAAGCGCTTCGCCCAATGACTCGCCCGTGCCTACAGACACGGAAGTGCCGACGGGGGCCTCAACCCGAATGCGACCAGCCATCTCCTGCCCGAAGTCGACGACCAGTTCCGGTTTGGAGTCGGCCGCTACCTTTACGTCGAAGGTGCCTTTAGCTGGAAGAATATTGGTAAAGGCGGATGCAAATTGAGTTCGTGGATGGATGGCTCTGGGCACCACGTCAAACGTGTGCAGATAGGTGGCACGTGTGCCTGGCCAGCCTTCGAGACTGGCGCCCCCCCACGGGCCGCCGCCTACTTTGGCTTCAAACGTTGCACGGGGCCAACGTGAGGAAACGTCTGATTCTGTTCTCCATGACGCGTTTTCAATCGCCCCATCATGGGTGTGCCATCTAGTATTAGAACCAACGAGCGTTTTGAGCCCGGAAGTAATCGCCATGAGCATTCCGGCCGCGCCCCCGGAATTTACAGCCTGAACAGCAATGATGTTATGCCCCGGCCGAAGATAACGAGAGACCGTATCGACATGCACGTTCTGCCATGGGTTCCCTTGTCCATCCGTTTTGGGTGCACTTGTGACGGGTATTCCATTGATGAATAGTTGAAAATAATCGTCTGCCGTGATTCGGCAAATTGCGTTGGAAGGAACTCTGGAAAGGTTCAGCGAGGTCACAAACAGCACAGTTTGATTGTTGGCAGTTTTGTCAGCCCAAATCCAATCGGCATTTGGTTGCAGCCCGGCCTTACGACCATGGTGTGGAATGGCCCAACCATACGTTGGGTCAAGGGTAGGTGGTTTGTGTTGATAGATGGCATGCATGGCTGAGTGACTCCGTGGGGTGCATATGGCTACCGTTTGTTCGGCAGTATTTAATCACAGAATTTTAGCATAAATCGGCGAGTAAACCCATAGAGTTTTCACTGAAATAGGCAAGCCCTCGAGCAGTTGTTTTTCTGCCCAAGGACTGTAGTTCTGCCCGCTTTTGGTTGTATGGATGAAGTATTACGGGCAACGAGAAATGGTGTGCACATCGTGATGCCACCGTATGGTTGCGCTGGTTATGGTCGCAGCATGTGGAGTCGTATTGCAACTATCACCAGAATGCCGCCCAGCAGCAACAAAAACACTGCAGCTAGAATGCGTGTCATTTTAGCAATATTGTTATTGTCGTCCCTTGGTGCTGGCAGTACACGAATAACGTCCATTACTTTGCGATCCAGATGCACAGGCGGCTCAGCGTTGGACGCTATGAGCGATCTGCCGGTAGACCATGCAGTCTCCAAAGCATTCATTGCCGCCTGGCAATGCTTGCAAGAGCGTAAATGCCGCCGAATCATGGTTGTGATCGAGGACGGCAGCTCACCGCATCGATAAGGCAGCAGCCTATTTTGTATCCAAAGGCACATCATGATTATTTGCTTACCTCCGAATCTCTTCAACTGTCAATACCTTTTCAAGTTGCAGCAGAGCACGCCTTACCCGTGTTGCAGCTGTTGTAAGCGGTACCCCAAGTACTTGTCCAAGTTCTTTGAACGTGATCTGCTCCTGAAGCCACACAACAAGAGCAGTGCGTAATGTTGGCGACAGACTTTGCATCGCCTGCTGGGCTTTGGCAATGTCGTCGTTCTTTATCGAACACGCTTCCGGTCCATCGGCCAGACTAACCAAATCTTCTGTAAGGGCGCCTTGGTGAACATGACGTTGTTGTGAGTCCCGCTTCTTTGCAAGGTTGATGCATGTGTTTGTAATCACCCTGTAGAACCACGGTGAGAATGGACGATCTCCAGAGTACTTGCCCAATTGTTGGTAGGCACGTACAAAACACTCCTGCGTCCAATCTTCGGCGTCTTCTCTGTTCCCGGCGGTTCGCAGGCATATTCGATAAACAGACGACTTGTAGCGTTGTAATAGGACCTCAAAACTCGCGCAGTCGCCGTTTGCTGCCCGTTCTGCGAGCATTTCATCAGATGGCAGGGCCAACTCAATAACCTCCGACGTGTTTGCTTCTCAATGATGAATACATAGCAATATTCGGCATTTGTACATTGATGCAGAAATAATTGCACAGGGCTTGTAAAAACAATCGGAAGACATGGTTCCGTGTCTTCAAATCTACACACAAGGTTCAGGGAGACTGAAAATGAAGCGTTTGGTAGCTCTTGTATGTGCCATTTGCGTTTTGACGCTTGCTGGCTGGTCGCTAAGCCGTGCACACGCACAAGGTGGAATGATGATGCCGAAGGTACCCAAGGCTGTAAAGAGTGTGCAGAAGCAGATCATGGCCATTAAGGCTAAAGCAATGAAGGCAGGTAAATACAACTGCTGCCTTAAACACTCCTGCAACGATTGCGCAGTGATGATGGGCATGTGCCCATGCGGTAAGATGGCCTCTATGGGCAAACCAGTTTGCAATGAGTGCAAGGGCGGTTGGTATGCAGGTGACGGCCAAATCCCCGGCCTAACTGCCAATGACATCAAGACAATGCCACGGGGCATGAAGATGATGGGGAATATGCACGGCAAGATGTAGTAATCTACTCGATACTACGTACCTTAAAGCGCCGGCTCCAGCAGTTGGGACCGGCGCTTATTGGTTGAGGTGCTCATCGAAGAATTTAGCCGCCATAGCTTCAAAGATACCGGGATGATTTCCGTCTAAAAATCCGTGAGGAGCGGCCATAACTTCCAGCATGGTGGCGTCATTCAACTTGTGTGCATTTAGACCGCTTGCCAATCTCACCGACTGGCTCACCGGTATCAACTCATCCGCGGACCCATGAATAATTAGAAACGGGGCGGCATTTGCCGAAACATACGTGATCGGTGAGCTGGATTTGTAAACATCGGGAATACTGGTTCTGCTCCCGTGTAAAAACATGCTCAATAGGGACAATCCACCTTGGGCTATACCCCCATCGCTAGGTGTTGCCATAAAATCTGTTGGGCCATAGAAGTCCACTACGGCCTGCACCCGGCTGCTGAATTTGGATAGCGGCATCGCCTTGTCACGCGTACCGCATAGAACCAGCATTGCAACGAGATAACCTCCCGCCGAATCGCCTAATGCCCCGAACCTGGCAGGATCAATGTCATAGCCTGCTGCATTTGCTCTCAAATACCTCACGGCTAGCTGTGCGTCATCAAGTTCTGCAGGATAATGCCACTTGGGAAGCATGCGATAGTTAATCGAGGCGGCCACATAACCGTGGCTCGCGAGCTGACGTGCAAATCCTGTGTAAAACGCCTTGTTACCGGATATCCATGCGCCTCCATGGATCAAAACAATGCAGGCGTGTTTAACCGCGCCGTTAGTTGGTGAGTAGATGTCCATGGTCTCTTTAACGCCACCTAAATTGCCATAGACAATGTTTGAGAAGGTTTTGATGGCAGCCTGGCGTTGGGGTGGCTGGGCATTTATTCCTGTTGACAGTATTTGCAGGCACATTAGAGTTAAACTAACAAGTCTGATCTTTTTCATTTACGGTCTCCAGAGTATGGATCAGTTCACAATCCAACAATTAGGGAGCAGTCATTGGCAGCAATGTACTACCATTTCGGCGATACCGTGGTTAGCAGTACCGGAACACGGAAGGTGCGTCCAAAGTTATTGCACTGCGTACAGTATGAAGCTAAGGTTTTAGATGCTCATCGAAAAATCGAGCAGCCATTGCCTCAAAGATACCCGGATGCTGGCTGTTAAGAAAGCCATGTGGTGCGCCCGCGACTGCTAGCAAGGTGACGTTATCTTTATCTGTGAAGAGTGCCTTAGCCAGCCGGACAGACTGGTCGAATGGCACCAGTTGATCCGAGGAACCATGAACTATGAGGAATGGTGCGGCATGGGGCGTGACATAAGTTATTGGTGAGCTGGATTTATAAAGCGATGGATCTTGGGTCTCAGTGGCATGTAGGAAGGCATGTACGATCGCAATTCCCTCCTTTGGGAGGCCGGGGGAGTTCGGGTTGATGGTGAAATCAGTGGGGCCATAGAGGTCGAAAACCGCCTGCACCCTGCTGCTGAAGTTGGAAAGAGGGAGTGATTTGTCTCTTGTTCCACGTAAGCCGAGCATTGCCACTAGGTACCCACCTGCGGAGTCACCTACGGCGCCAAACTCGCGCGTATTGATGTGGTACTGCGCCGCATGTGCTCGAAGGAAACGGACTGCCAGTTGCGTGTCATCCAGTGCGGCAGGGTATGGCCACTTCGGAAGCATTCGATAGTTAATCGATGCGGCTACATACCCGTGGTTTGCTAGCTCTGTTGCGAACGTAGAATAGTACGATTTGTCGCCGAAGAACCACCCCCCGCCATGTACTAGAACTACACAAGGATAGGATGCCGAATCTGCTTTGGGCATATAAATGTCCATTGCTTCCGACTGCCCCCCTGGTGTTCCGTACACCACGTTCGCAAAGGTGGGTACCGTCGTTACAGGTTGCTGGGCCGATGCATATTGGCCTACGAACGGAAGCATAGCGATGGAAACAAGTCCTATGGCAATGGTGCGTAATCTCACGTTGGTTCTCCAGACGTTTTCAAATAAGGCCATTCAAGTTCTATGTTCTACAGTGATGCTGTCGTAACCTGCTCCAACGGTTTTTTCGTGTTTTTGGCAGGCTAAAATAACTGCCAATTCCTGCCCTCGTACAGTCGGGTACACTAGTTATTAAAAGCCGATTAACGAGGGTCATAGGAATGTCGATTAGCTGGCAGCGAGCAATTGTCGTGGGGGCTTCATCCGGCATAGGTGAATCGCTTGCCAGGAAGCTGGCGCAGGCAGGCTGCCAGGTTGCTCTGGTTGCTCGCCGTGAACAAGAGTTGCAGCGTATTAGCATGTCGATAAGCTCGTCGTCAGGTGGTACGCCCAAACCTCTTACATACGTTCACGACGTTAACGATACAGATGCCGCCGAACTTCTGCTGCAACAAATTGCTTACGACTTGGGTGGTCTTGATCTGTTAATTTATTCCGCCGGCGTTATGCCTATGGATGCCGAGAACAGTTACAACACTGCTGCGGATGTCGCTGCGATTGCCGTAAACGTTAGCGGTGCCGTTGCCTGGTGCAATGCCGCCGCACAGCGGTTTGCCAAGCAGGGCGCCGGTACCATTGTGGGCATTTCTTCTGTAGCAGGTGATCGTGGTCGACGTGGGTTCCCCGTGTATTCTGCCTCGAAGGCGTTTCTTGATACCTATCTTGAGGGTATTCGTAACAAGGTTGGTCGATATGGCGTGAAGGTTGTCACGGTTAAGCCAGGCCCTGTGGATACTCCGCTAGTAAAAGATCTTAATAAAAACAAGCTTCCAATGTTAATTACGAGTGAGCAGGCCGCAGATCATATTCTGCGCGGCATCAGGCGCGACAGTGTGTTGTATGTTCCGGGACGATGGCGCCTGGTCATGTGGCTGATAAGGCATGTGCCATCGTTCCTGTTTAAAAGGTTAAATGTATGAACAGTCAAAATGGTTTAAAGTTACCACTCAGCAGACTCGAAAAGGTTCAGTCATGGGGTATGAACCGCGAGGTACTTGGGTACGTGTACCGCCCATCCACAGTAGCAGGATTACAGGAGGTTATTGCAACCGCAAGAAATGCCGGTCGCAGTGTCGGGATACGCGGCGGAGGATGCAGCTACGGCGACGCGTCCCTGAACTCAGAAAATGTTGTACTCGATATTACGCGAATGAACCGGATCCTCGCGTGGGATCCTGCGACCGGCATTATTGAAATTGAACCCGGGGTAACCTTGCAACGCCTTTGGCAGTACGTCATTGGAGATGGTTGGTGGCCTCCGGTCGTATCTGGCACCATGTTCGTCACAATGGGAGGTGCGGTGGGCATGAACTACCACGGGAAGAACAACTACAAAATGGGCCCCGTGGGCGAGCACGTGCTGGAGTTCGATCTGCTTCTTGCGGACGGAACGGTAATCAATTGTTCGCGCGAGCATCGACCAGATATATTCTTTGCAGCAATAGGCGGATTTGGAATGCTCGGATGTTTTACGCGCATCGTAATGAAGATGAAGCGCGTTTACAGCGGCCTATTAGAGGTGGATGCATTTGCAACAAGGTCGTTTGCCGAAATTGCGCGAGTATTTGAAGAGCGTATGGCTGACGATGACTACCTTGTCGGTTGGATCGACTGCATGGCCGGAAGCCAAAATAGTGGTCGCGGGCTTGTACACGCTGCCCGGTACCTGCGTGCGGACGAGGACCCCAATGCTCCTCAGACTCTGCAGGTGGCCTATCAGGGTCTCCCTGAGACAATGTTCGGGTTGATACCCAAGTCCATTATGTGGCGGTTTCTTAAACCGTTCTCTAACGATCCTGGTATGCGCCTAATCAACTGGGCCAGGTTCTTATTGGGGTCCACGCTTGGTAACTATAAAACTGTAAGGCAGTCGCATGCTGCGTTTGCGTTCCTGCTGGACTATGTGCCTAACTGGAAATTGGTATACCGGCCAGGGGGATTGATCCAGTATCAGAGCTTTATACCTGCGGAACATGCTGCGGCCTGTTTCGATGAACAGATGGCGATTTGCCGTAAGTTTCGAGTGTATCCCTGGTTGGGCGTTTTTAAGCGCCATCGCACGGATAATTTTCTGATGACCCATGCAGTGGACGGGTATTCTCTTGCCCTCGATTTTCCTGTTCGAAAACGTTATGAAAGTCGTCTGAATCAGGCGGTTGAGGAGATGAACAGAGTTGTACTTGAAAGTGGCGGGCGTTTCTATTTCGCCAAGGACAGCACTCTAACACGTCAGGATGCTCTCACATACCTGGGAAGTGATGCAGTATTGAAGTTCCAGCGGCTAAAGGCGGAACTGGATCCTAACAACCTTTGGCAAACAGATCTCTCCCGAAGGCTATTTGGCGACTGGGACATTAACACTCCCCACCCAAGGCCCCTTCAGGAGGCTCGATGAGGCTGGCAGCGGCTCTTATTGAGGCTATGCGCCCGCGGCAGGTCACGAAGAATCTCTTTGTACTGGCAGCCCTTCTCTTCGCGGATCGGTTCCTGCACGTTAATGACTTGTTGAGGGCAGCATCTGCATTCATCCTATTTTGCGCTGCAAGTAGCGCGATCTACATGCTTAACGACATTCTCGATGCAGACAACGACAGAATGCATCCAACTAAGTGCCGTAGGCCAATTGCATCCGGAAGGCTTTCAGTAGCGGCAGCCTCCGCTGCCTCGTTTCTTCTCGGTTTAGTTTCAGTGGGTGGGGCATTCATGCTAGGGAACGGGTTTGCAGCATGTGTGGTAACTTACCTTGCCTTACAAGCCTTCTATTGCCTTAAATTGAAGCACATTGTGCTGATTGATGTGTTCACAATTGCTGCTGGATTTGTCCTTCGCACGGTTGGCGGGGCAGTTGCCATTAACGTTCCCTTCTCGCATTGGCTAATTCTCTGCTCATTGCTGCTTGCGTTATTTTTGGGCTTTGGCAAGCGGCGGCAGGAAATTGCGATGCTTGGAACCGACGCAGTGCAGCATCGTGGTACGTTGGAAGACTACAGCATTCAATTTCTCGATCAGCTGATCCTTGTGTTGGTTACTTCAACGTTGGTGTGTTACGCGGTTTACACGATTCAGTCGCAAACGGCCAGACTGCATCCAGCCCTGTGGGTTACCGTTCCTGTTGTACTGTTTGGGCTATTTCGATACCTATACCTGGTGTATCAAAAGGGCTGGGGTGGAGCTCCTGAGGAAGCGATCATAAAAGACCGTGCTTTGCAGGTAGTGTTGTTGACGTGGGTACTGGTGGTGATATGCGCCTTTCGAATAACAGGTCTCGCACATCATTAGGCCGTACTCTAAGGTACAATTACAAATATGTTGCGGGTACACATTGTAGCAATTCCTGTCATTTACTGTTAAGGTTCTCAAGCACTTTGCCATAATGTTGTTAGAATGACATTTAGAGTACGAAAGATGCCCATTCTGGGTGCGTAACCTAAGGAGAATGCATGGCGACCGGTAATCTCGCTGTTTCAATTAAAGGCGTTGGTAAGTCCTACCGAATTGCCCACAATCAGGTAAGCCACTTCACCCTCGCGGAAGCTGTTGTTCATAGAATTCTGCATCCGCGCAGCAACGTGTCGCGTGAGACATTTTGGGCACTACGCGATGTTAGCTTCGATGTAAGCGAGGGCGAGGTTGTGGGTATTGTCGGTCGCAACGGCGCTGGAAAATCCACCCTCCTTAAGGTACTTAGCCGCATCACTCCGCCTTCAGAGGGTGAAGTTAAGCTTTACGGGCATGTTGGTAGTTTGCTGGAAGTGGGCACAGGCTTTCATCCGGAGTTAACCGGCCGTGAAAATATCTTCCTGAACGGCGCGATTCTAGGTATGCGCCGTGCGGAGATCCAGAAACAGTTCGATGCAATTGTGGATTTTGCCGGTGTCGAGAAGTTTATCGACACGCCATGCAAACGATACTCTAGCGGCATGTATGTACGGCTTGCCTTTGCGGTGGCCGCACATCTACGAAGCGAAATTATGATCGTAGATGAAGTCCTGGCCGTTGGCGACGCAGAATTCCAGAAGAAGTGCCTTGGCAAGATGCATGACGTTGCGAGCAGTGGGCGCACGGTCCTATTTGTGAGCCACCATATGCAGGCAGTTAGACTTCTGTGCACACGAGGTGTTGTACTCCGGCGTGGCGGTATAACCTACGATGGCGAGGTACAGGGCGCCATTAACGCCTACCTTGCTAGTTTTGCCTCTGAAGAGATCGCGGATATCAATCCCGACCTTCGTCCTGGTTCAGGCGAATTCCGCTTTGCTCGTGTCTGGTGTGACCAAGGCGTGTATGGACCGGCAGATGAAAAGGTGATTCGCTTTACGATCAAGCACAAGAAGAACCGTATTGGCCGAATGTTTATTCGCGCGCACATTTTTGACGAAATGGGGTTTGAGGTTGTGCGCTGTGACGGTCGGTTGACTGGCGGATGGTTTGAAGACAGTGAGGAGATAGATGGCGCCCTTATTTTGCGCACACCTTGGTTGAAGCCCGGAGACTATCGAGTTGAGTTTATGCTGGGTTCTGCTGGCGTAATTGACAAGTTTGAAAACGCGACGTTTATTCATGTGTCGCCGGTTATACCGTATCCTTTCTCAGCACCGGAGAACGAGGCGATTGGCGGCGTTACATTCGCAGATTTTGAATGGGATGCGTCGACGCTGGTTGATCACGAGGGGCGGGCAGTAGCGGTTTAATCTAATCTACGCCGCAATTAATCCGTAGATGGGTGGCACCTCGGTTGTATATGGAGGATCGAGCTTGACTCTACGAACCGCAGTTACCTGTGGTACGAACTTTGGTGGCGGCGGCTTAGGCCAGCATCTTAAGCTTGTGGTTGAAAACGAGGATCGGGCCAATCCTGGCAACGTAACGTGTTATTGCTCCCGTAGCAATGGTGACGCACGTTGTATCGAGGTCCACGATAAGTCGCGTTTTTGGCAACAAGCAGGCAAAGTGGCACGGTATTCTGCAGGGTGGCGGAGCTTCTTGGCATGTGATCGCTTCGACAGAGTAACATCGCTCGAAATAGGAAAGTTCAATCGAGTCATAGGCTTTGTCGGCCAATGCGAGCAAACTTTAACAAGAGCGCGGCAACTAGGCGCCTCCCATCTAGCGCTTCACGCCGTGAATAGTCACGTCGACAATGTTCGGCATCTTCATTCTCTTGCTCGAAAACGTACACCCTTGGAAAGTCCCTGGCTGAACGCGGCCCAAGCTGCGAAAACCCGGAATGAGTACCGGTGCGCCGACGAGATTGTAGTTGCCTCAGAGTATACACGCCAGACGTTTTTGGAACGCGGTTTTAACCCAGATTGCCTCAGTCGGATCTGGTTGATACCTGACTCGCGTTTTACTTCCACTGCAGAGACTACCACACGATCTACGTTCAACATAGTGTACGTAGGCGCTGTTACGGTTGCAAAGGGTGTGCCTGTGTTAATTGAGGCGTTCGCTAATTTGCCCAACCCAGATTTTCGCCTCACACTCGTTGGTGGCTATACGTCACCGGGAATGCGCCGTTTCATTGCCGAGCATTTGGCAAAGGACAGTCGCATTTCATTAGCCCCAGGCGACCCACTTCCACATCTTTTGGAAGCCGACGTGTATGTTCATCCTAGTTGGGAAGATGGATGGGCGTATGCGGCCGCCGAGGCTCTAGCATGCAGCGTACCAGGAATAGTGACCGAAGATACAGGTATGAAAGAGCTTATTGAGGAAGGTGTTAACGGCTATGTAGTTCCAACTGGTCAGTGGCAACCCATAGTAGATCGATTGAAATATATCGCCAATAATCCTCTGCGGGGCTTTACTCCTCCGCAGTATCCCGAATAACACACAGTAATTGAATGCTTGAGTGACGTAGCAGTGTTTAGATTTCCGAAGTGTGAGACGGATGAGATCAGACGAAATCTACCAGATAACTTTTGGTTAGTCCACGGCCTATTACCGAAAATTGGGTAGTCAGGCTTAGTTTTTAATAGTAATTGTAAACGTTAAAAGCGGATGTGCTATCCTACACAACGCCTTATTCACTCTACGGTGCCCACTTCACCGACGGTTGTTATTCACCCGCCGTGGGAGAGTCCGTTACCGGATTCACCGTGACCGAAACTTCTCCGATGCGGTGTCGCAGATTTCATGAGACACGCTGTGTCCGAGGTCTCGTGCGCTCAGCGCGAGATATTAGTGCTCACAATACGTCACTATGTATAATGTGTAGCAGTTGCCGGATAAATCTCGATCATTACACGACTAGTTGGACCCTGCGGATTCTTTCGCGCAAATGGCACTGCGCCCCGCGAGGCTGAACTCATCGTACATAAGGGTCACAATCACTTACCCTCGTGGTGATTTTCCTGGTAATGGGCGACTACGTCAGGCGCATTGGGAGGTGCGAACGCTACCTGCACTTGCCAAAATGATGCCATTCGGCTATAATCAAGCCTAAATTTCGGCTAAAGAGCCAGGTTGGCTCTTGAAGGGAACGTGTGCGAATGTTTTGTACCGCATGTGGCACTCAGAACGGTGATGATGGCAGGTTTTGCAAACAGTGTGGAAAGCCGTTGGAGCGACCAGCGGATACAGTAAGTGAGGAGACAAATCCGATCTTGCTGGAGCGAGCTTATCAGGCACGGCGTGATGGTAATCTCGATAGAAGTCTTACAATATGTCGTCTTGCAGTTGATCGTAACGGAAATGACACCTCTGCGTGGTCGCTACTAGGACAAATCTACGAAGAGATGGGCAACATTGAGGAAGCGTTACGAGCTTATGAAAAGGTAGTCGCTCTTAACCCCGGCTCGATTGCAGATCGAATTAAGCTAGACGAACTTCGTGGTGAGGCACCACCAGCTAACGAGCGTCCACATGTGATGCTCGCTGCTCCACAGGTAAATTCGGCAGCCCAACCTAGTACCTCTCGCTACATTGCTGCATCGCTCGTGTTCCTCGGCCTGGCAATTGTGGGTAGTGCCATCTATATTGCACGGCGGCCAATTGTGGTGAACACTCCCACCGCAGCCACTAGTCGTGCTCTTAACAGCCCGGTACCTTCGTCAGCTACTCAGCAGCGGGAGATTGCTTCAGCACCAACATCTACCGCGCCCGCGGATCCAAGGCAGTACGGAATTAACTCGCTTCTCCCTCCAACGGTTATTTACGAACAACCGCCTAGCCAAACAAGCATTCCAGAGCAGGTCTATTCCTCTCCTCTACCTAGCATCAAGCCAGCGCCCAAAACCAATTCATCCCGCCCGAAGTCCGTCGACGGACACAGCAAGATCGTTATCGATGTTGGGAAACATGAACCTACGACTGCAGACTCATCTCCAGGTGAAAAGATTGAACTTCAGGTTGGCGCTAGTCCAAATGCCAATTCGGTTCCGTCGCATCCCAATGAGAATGCGCGATCGTACATGGCAGTCGCACAGGCTGAGCAGGTAAACGGTGATTATCAAAAAGCGATCTCTGCTTACACTGGTGCGCTGCCTACTGCCGCCGACGACCAGGCCTCAATACTCCAGCAAATTGCGTTGTGCTACCAGCATTTGCACGATTACCAGAATGCAATATCGAACTATCAACAGGCAATTCGGGCGTACAATGCGCTTGTTGCAGCTGGAAAGCGAACTGTTGAATCTAAGTTTGGCATACAGGCTTGCAAGGCAGGAATAAAAACATGCAGCTTACAGTAAACAGGTGGCAAACCCAAACAGTAATCGGTTCAATGGCACTGCTTTGTATATCGCCCACACTTAGCGCAGCACAGTCTAGTAACTCCTCCGATACCCGTGTGCCTACCATTTTGCTGTTCGTCAAGCGACCCGCTGGCATGCGCCTGAAGATCGGCGACCCCATTCTAGAAATGTCGGATCTATTGCTTACTGGCATTGAGCAAACAGGAAAATACAAAGTTAAGTTGTTTGATCCCAATGAGCCGTCGATTACACAGGCAGTTTCATCAGGACGGATCCCGGCGGGTCTACTGCAGCAACCAATCACCTTAAGTGCCTTGGAAACGGCCGCGTCGGCTTTGAATCTAGGCCATGCATTGCTCGTATCTCCATCATTTTCCCGATCCGGAATGACCGTCAATGCCCAATTCGGAGTGTTGAATGGCCCGAGTATTTGGACGACGGCCATGTCGAATGGCTTTAATCTCCAGGATCTCGCAGCCCTAAGGGGCTTAAGTGGTCAAAAGCGGCAAGATGCAATAATATCGCTCGCAGTTGACGACATCACCGCGCAGATTGGAGCTCCGACGCATTTTGCTGGTGCTATAAAGTTAAGCGAGGTCAAAAAAACCAACCTTATCGCCATGCCGGGGCAAAAGCCTCAACCGTCTTCTGGCCAAACTGTTCAGCCGGCCAAAGTTGCACCTAACGTTAATGGCACGTCGCCTGCCACAGGCAGCGGCACCTCTGACGGTTCGCTCACCAGAATGCCAACGGCTGCCTCAGGCCAAACCGAGGACTTTGAGCGCCAAGCTGAACTGTATGCCAACAACGGTGATGTAACATCTGAGGTGGTCATGCTGAGGCGCGCGATTAACCAACACCCAGACCAGGGCAAACTGCGTGTGAGGCTTATCACTGCCTACCAGCAGCTAGGGTTGGGGAGTCTTGCGATGCAAGAGGCTTCGCGCGCTATATTACTGGATCCTGGAAATGTGGATCTAAAACTGATGTATGGTACCTCCTTGCTTAATGCAGGTAACCTCAAAGCTGCTATGCAGGTCTTAAGCGGCTTGGCAACAGCCGCACCTAAAAATGCAAAGGTGCTGTTGGCATACGGTGACGGCCTTATGGCTGATGGACATTTTAATGAGGCAGTAACGGCCTATCATTCCGCAGAAGCGTTACCAAATGGAGGAAATGCACCTCACTGGCGTCTAGCAATTGCCTACGCCACACAGGCTGACGGTGACACGGAGTTCTACAATCGCAGCCTGGCACAGCTTGCAAAAACTGCAGACGCATCTGGTGGTATGCCCGTTGGGTATCACAAGGTGTGGGTTACACTGCTAGCGCAGATGGACAGTAGAATAAGGGATATGTCGGACGTCGTTAGAAACTTGTACACGCAGGCCACCAACGGAAGCGCCGATCCCAATGCCCTTCAAGCGACAGTCACCGGGCTGACTACGCGAACCGCAGCGTTAAGCACTTACCTTAATCAACTTCCTCATCCACCTGGAACGGCTGATATTTCCGCACACTTTGACCAGGCGGCGGCATTGTTAAGCCAATCGGCTGCAATCCTGCAGGATGCCATGAAACATCCCGAAAATGCTATTACGGAGATTCGTGGCTCGTTGTTGCTGGCGCGTGTAAATACGTTTCAGGCGCTCGCGAGTGGTGAGAAGCAGATCCAAGGGGGCGCATCCTCCTCCGCGACGGATGGTAGTAGTACAGACTCATCTAGTAGTTCTGATTCTCCGTCTCAACAGGGAGGCAAAACGGGTGACGCCTTTAATAGCGACGGCGATTAGTGTAGTTTTATTCTGGACACTGTTGGTTGGCGGCCTATTACTTTCGCTGGGTGGCTCCTGGCAATCGCTGATCCGGTATCGCGATTGGAAGCGTGCCGGAACGCTCGTCGGGTGCGAATCAGTACGAGCGGATCAGACCGTGCAGGTTGGAATGACCGGCACAGTAGCTTTTGCGGGTGCAACTAGAGCGAGTTCAGTGGAATGTTTAGTTAGCGCATGCAGTCGCTCGATTCTCACTCTGCGTCTTGATGGCTGGGAGGCCGGTATGCCGTCCTCCGCGCTTGGCGCTGGCCGCGTGGTTGATGTAATGCTTCGGTCTCCCCATGGGGTTCTAGAGTTCACTACTAACATTCGGAATTTAAGCGCTGTAGCAGGCGACAGCCCTTCAGTATTTGTAAGCCTTCCGTTTTGGATAAGTCGTCGGCAAAGGCGGGGAGCCTACCGGCAGAAGCTGCTGATGCCTGTGACCATTCTCAACGAACCCTGGCACACAACCAAAACCGGCGGCTTTTGTAGAAGCGGCATGGTAGACAACCTTTCTGCAAGTGGTTGCTGCATCGAACTTGAGGGCACTGGGTCACCGGCGCAGGCGCGGGCCACACTGGACATGCTTCTCACAGATACGGTTATTCTAGTGAAGCTACCAATTCCCGCTATATCGCGCGAACTTAATGCGCGTATAGTGGCGAGCGAACTGATTTCCGTGCGCGGAGGAAATGGTGTGCGAATCCGATGCAGTTTTTTCGATATGAAACCGTTTGAACAGGAGTTACTGGTAAGTGCTGTTTTCGCTGCCCAACGCAATAGCCTGAAGGCACGTACTGCATAACTAACGTACTAAGTAAAAATGTGAACGCTCCAATTCCGACAGGCCGCCCGGGTGGACGACTAATCTGAATTGGAGCAAAGACGCGCTCAGTACTTTGTGACCTGTTGCACAAGCCCGCCATCGATGTAGTAGGTACTACCGGTGACGTACACTGCTTCATCACTTGCAAGAAACACTGCAACGGATGCCACATCCTCAGGCTTTCCGAACCGGCCCCATGGTATCTCACTAACTGCGTTTGCAGAGGCGACAGGATCATTCAGTACTGCCTGGTTTATGGGTGTTGCAATTGCGCCCGGTGCGATATTATTCACGTTAATGCCCTTACTGGCGAGTTCAAGAGCCATATTCCGCATTAACATGCGCATTCCACCCTTTGACGTGCAATATGGTGCGTATCCCGGAAACGGCACATCCTCATGCACAGAAGATATATTGATCACCTTGCCACCGCTCCCCTGCTTTAACATTTCACGAACAGCAGTCTGTGCTACGAGGAACGCACCTGTAAGGTTGACTCCAAGTACGAAGGCCCAATCCTCGTCAGTAATTTCCACGAATGGTTTTTTTACTTCCACACCGGCGTTGTTTACTACAATGTCAATTTTTCCAAATTTCGCGAGAATCGAGTTCAACATCGCTTCGACTTCACCACGCTTACTAACATCGGCAGGCACACCTATGCCTTCTGTTGCAAGTGAGGCGACCGTATCTCTAGCGGCCTCATCGCGGTTGCCGCCAGCGAGATAGTTCACAGCAACATGTGCGCCCTCCACCGCAAAACGCTTTGCAATGGCCTGGCCAATACCAGAATTTGCACCAGTAACCAAAGCAACTTTTCCGTTCAACCGCATCTGTTCACCTCCCGTAGTTCCTACACTCATAATACCGACCAATTCACTATACGGTTTCAACGCTGTGCGCTTGCATTCCTGCCTACAATGCTTGCTGCTGTAGCCACTGCACCAACTTTCATAAATCGGATCTGGTCTGTGGGCATTCATATTGCCGCAGGTGTGGTTACATTTAACGGGATATGGGCGGACGTGGCAGGCGGGCTTGATGTGGCTTTACAGAATAATTTCGGCCTAGACGGTAATTATTGGCACGTGAACTTGGATAAAAGGTTCATATTAATTGACTAATAGCGATTTATTAAATGAACAACTGCGCCTGCGGAACGTCTTGATACCGTGCGGTAAGCACCCTGCAGCCGGAACTGCAGGGAACCACATGCTCTACCACCCTAATTAAGAGGTTGATCTTTGGCTAGTAACCCCGGTTAAGGAGTACGCGCATGAGCGTAGATGTTCACTCGAAAGAATACCAGCAGATGGCGCACCTGCTACGGCGTGCCGGCTTCGGAGCAGATCATGAGACGATACAGCGGTATGTTCGCGACGGTATTCGCGCGACGGTCGATCGCTTGGTAAACTTTAATCCTGGCGATGATCTGGTAGACGATGTTCAGGACACGTTGCAGTATGATGTTGGCTCAACTAGGGACCTAAATGAACTGCAGCTTTGGTGGTTGAACCGGATGATGCACACGCCTAATCCGCTGCAGGAAAAGATGGTTCTGTTCTGGCACGGACATTTCGTTTCAGCTTACCAAAAGGTGACAGATACGTCTCTTCTATTCCGCCAGAACCAGCTTTTCCGGCGGATGGGAATGGGCAATTTCCGGGACCTTACCCAGGCAGTATCAAAAGATCCTGCGATGATACTTTATCTTGACAACCAGACGAACCGGAAGGGCCATGCAAACGAGAATTATGGCCGTGAATTAATGGAACTGTTCACTTTGGGAATTGGGCATTACACGGAGGAGGACGTTCGGCAGGGCGCTCGAGCGTTTACTGGCTGGAGTCTCAATAGGGCGACTAAGGAATACATGTTTATTCCCTCCCAGCATGATTTCGGCACGAAAACATTCCTGGGCGAAACCGGTAATTTTAATGGCAACGATGTTGTTGACATTATTGTGAAGCAGCCTGCTTGCGCTCCCTTTATATGCTCAAAGTTATACAAATTCTTCATTCATGATAACCCTACCCCTGCCGACGTTAAGCCATTTGCAGAGTTGTTCGTCAAACACAATCTAGACATCAAACCTGTGCTCACCGCAATGTTTACGTCTCCTGTGTTTTACAGCGATAAGGTGATGTGGCAAAAGTTCAAGAGCCCTGCAGAGTTCGTGGTTGACTCTTTGCGAACGACTGGATCAGAGATTCCTCTGCGTGGGGCACCATATTCCATGCGAGCAATGGGGCAGGAGCTCTTTAACGCACCGAGCGTGAAAGGTTGGGACGGTGGAACAACTTGGATCAATACCACCACACTTTTTGCGCGCTTCAATTACTGTGTGCTGCTGTCCCGAATGAATGCAGCTAATAGTACCCTCCTGGACCAGATAGATCAGACGCTTGCTTCTGGCACGCTTCAATCGGATGGCGCTGTTGTAGATTACTACGCTGCACACATTCTTCATCGGCCCCTCTCACCAAACGCGAGGGAGGTGATGGTCAACTATCTTAACACAGGACGTGATGGCAATCCTGAGCCGTTTGAAATACCCGACGGCGGCCGCGTAAAGCCAGAAACACGGCTGAAAGTCCACGGATTAGTGCACATGATCATGCTGGCGCCAGAGTTTCAACTGGTCTAAGGTCCGTGTTGGTCAACAAAGATTGTGAATAGGAGTAATTCCATGTCATCTTCGCGACGTGTATTCATAAAAAATGGGCTTACATTTGTTTCCATGGGTATGGCGGCTCCAGCAATGATTGCCAGGGCAGCCGCTGATGCTGCCTCATCTTCTGTGAACCCTGCCAAAAAGGGAAATATCCTGGTAGTTCTCCAGATGTTTGGTGGGAATGACGGTCTGAATACCGTGATTCCATATGCCGATCCGCTGTATTACAAAAATCGTCCAACAATTGGCATAAAGCAGGGGGATGTGGTGCAATTGGGGCCGAAGGTCGGCCTACATCCGGGCATGGCATCAATGAAAAGTCTCTTTGAAAAGGGGGTTCTCGGCGTCGTCCAGGGTGTCGGATACCCACAGCCTAACTTATCGCATTTTCGCAGTGCGGAGATATGGGAAACAGCTGATCCAACCTCCACAGTAGTTACGGAGGGGTGGCTTGGCCGATATTTTGACGATGATGGGCACCTGCGCGACAATCCACTAGCGGGTATCAACTTTGGTGCCGAACTTCCTAAAACGCTCTACTCCGACTACGGTTCTGTAGTGTCGATGCAGAGCCCGCAGACATATGGAATGACTACCCTCTCGCCGGTAGATGCACGCCCGGAGGTTGAGGCATTCACAAAGCTTTACACAACCGGAACGATGGCTGCAAACTACGACGATCTTGTAAAGAAAATAGGGGACGATGCGTATACTACCAGCGAGCAGATTAAACATGCCCTTCAGCTTGATGGTAAGCAGGAGCAAGAAGCGGCGTTAGGCTCCCCGTCACCCAGATCACTTGCCGCGCCAGCCTACCCAGTAGCTGCTCGGGGTGGTATGTCTCCGCTTGCGAAGAACCTCAAGATGGTCGCTCAGCTGATGGCTGCCGATTTGGGCACCCGCGTGTTCTATGTATCTCAAGGAGGGTTCGATACGCACGCGAACCAGGTACCAACCCAAGCAGCTTTGCTGAAAGACCTTGCCGACAGCCTCACAGCATTCTACACAGATATTGAGCAACGAGGGCTTGCAGATCGCGTTACACTCGTCACGTTCTCTGAGTTTGGTCGTAGAGTGCAGGAAAATGCTTCGTTGGGCACCGACCATGGAACGGCGAGTTGCCAGTTCATAATCGGCGGCAAGGTAAAGGGTGGTTTGTACGGTACGTATCCTTCCTTGGAGGACCTGGACATGGGTAACCTTAAGTTCACAACTGACTTCAGGCAGGTATATGCGTCGCTATTGGATGATTGGCTCGGCGTGTCCTCGCAAAAGGTTCTGAACGGTACCTTCCAACCTCTGCAGTTTCTTTCTTAGACAATATGCCAATGAAGAAAAGAACCCTCCGTAGCAGAGCTAAGACGGAGGGTTCTTTCCTTTGGAAAGGTATGAGATGTATATCGGCTGCGATCTTAACGATGAACTTGCAGAGCACCTATAGATATTCCGTTTTGTGGCAGCGGCGTCCCAATAAGGTCTCGACCGCCATTATTGGGTAGTGTCAGCCCTGTGTGAGCCGCGGGTGAGTTGGCTCTAAGCTGGAATGCCCTTGCGAAATCTCTGCCCTCGCCAACCGCAATTGGGCCCACAAAGAGAGGGTCCGAAAACAGTGCGTGAGAGTCCGAAGGCAAGCCAATCTGTTTACCAAAGTACAGATTATTGTCGAATCGAGTGTCGATGGACTTACCAAGATGATACGCAACAGAGCCTGTGCTGTAGATAATGTTGTTTTGAAACAGAGTATCCTTAGAGTAACCACCCCAGCTGTTTGACCGAAGGAAGCTGATGTCATTGCTATCCGATGGCTTCGGGCCAATTATGATTGTATTATTGTAAATTCGAGTGCCAATGCAAGGACCTGCAATATGAATGGTTGGAGAGAAGTTTCCTGGGCGATAACCGTCATCAACGCTCAAATTATAGCGAATAATAGGACTGACGTTACCGGCATTGAACGACGGTGCAGAGCCACCATCGTCGCATACCAGTAGAAACCCACCCTCATTATCGTGGCTGTAGTTGTATTGAATGATGGTGTTCTTGCAGTCCCAATCAGCGTCAAAACCTTGCGCGTCACCTGTGATGCCATGCTGGCCGCTCACTTCGTTGTATTGAACGATTGTGTTGTCGCACCCCCATGGCCAAATTCCGGCCGCGTATTCGCGTAGCGGCAAATGCAGACCGGAGTCGCGAACTACATTGTATTCGACCAGGCATCCATCACATGCGATGGGAACAATTCCGTCGCCACCGGTATCAATGAGCGTATTATTCCGGATCACTACGTGGAGACTGGGATACCAGTTACTGCGTGAGGTGTACCCGCCACCAACGATCCCATTTCTGTCACACCGTTGCAGTACGCAGCCGCGTATGGTAAGGCCGTCAAAGCGAGAATGAACTGCACCTGTGCAGGTCCAGGCAATACCGGCACCGCCACCGGCGGATTTCACGAGCGATCCATTGACGTCATGGATATGGAGATTTCGTAGTACTATGTCATGACATGTGGTTCCGTCTGAGGCAAGCAAACTAACTCCCATCCGTCTGGGTTCTCTAGTAGGACCAAGGTTGGAGATTGCGAGGTCTTCCATGGTAAGATACGAGCAGTTGGTGATCTTTACAGTATTGTCAATTCCACCGCCAGCCAGCTCAGGATCTGCGCCATTACCATAGCGACCTATCACAATGCGTGAATGTGGAGTACCCTGGACATTAACTGCAAGATGCCCATTGAACGTCTCGCCCGCCCTAAATAGAAGCCTATCACCTGGCTTCAACGGTGCGTTGCTCGCCTTCTCTAGTGTCTTCCATGCGCTCGCCGGCGACGTGCCCGCGGCAGCATCGTTACCACGTACGGAATCGACGTAGAACGAGGAGGCAAAGCAACAGGAAATGGATGAAATTGCTGCAAGAAATAGAGCAGCGAATCTGGTTTTGTACATGAACTCACGTTTCTCCAAATGGCCAAAGTATACTGGTTTGGCCCAAATAGTTTACCGTTGGCCCCTGATGGCAGTGCCGAGGCCCGCAATACGAACAATGACTACGACGGGTTACACGATCAACACGCCAGCAGGAAGCTAATTGCACATGCGCCACCAAAGGATAACTATGATTCTGTGATTGCTATGCAGGGGAATAGGTAGATAGAATCTATACTGCCTGATGACGTGGGAACTTAACTAGCAGAACGAACGGGCGAGGCATCTACAGCTAATGCTGTAGATGCCTCCAAAATTCTACGGAATTGAAATGCGCGCACCTATTCCTTCCAGTCCGTTAGATGAGCGCATGTGCATGACTACAACAGCACTCGTTTTAGATGCGGCGGGAGGGAAAACTAGTGTCAAGTTGGATGTCTGACCCACTGCAATCGTGTATGGCCCTGTAGGTGAAATCGACACGACTGGTTGTGTGTTGAGGGCTGCGCTAATAACTTTTAGATCCTGAGCAGTCGCTGTGCCCACATTCTTGAGGGAAACAACGACCTGAATGTCATTGTTACCCAGCCGCGATACACTCGTGCCAGTGACCTCTACGCGTGGTAGGTTGGGCCACTGTGTACTGAATGTGTGGTCGCCGCTGCTTATTTTCTCCCCGTACATGTCGGTGGAAACAACGCGGTAGTGGTATTCGGTGCCCGGTTTGAGGTTCGTTAGTGTCAGCGAATGATTCTGCAGTGTTGTGGGATCAGTAACCTGGTTAGAGTAATTCGCAGTCGTACCATAATCAATCTCAGAGGTTGAAGGGTACGAGCTGGTCCAGCTAATTGTCGCTGCAGAGTCGGTTACACTTGTACTGGTTATGGTTTTGAGTGTCATGGTTCCAAGTGGTGGATCAAGCAGCCACAGTTGGTTGGAGCCACCCCAATAGTCCCAGAGATCAACTTTACCAATATTGTAATTTACCTCAACTGCCTTCTGTGTAGCAAATTTTGGCGCAAGCCGCCAGTTTCCGTTGCCTTCGTCGGTAAGGTAATAGCGTTGATTGGCACCTGTACCGCCGGTCCATATATCCATTGCTGTTCCGTTTGCCGTTTGCCAACCAGGAACGTCTAGAAGCAAGTTATCCCAGTTCCAGTCAGGATAGGCCCTAATGTTGTACGATCCGTCGTTCTGACGCTCCAGTTTGAAAATCTGGTTCTCAGAGTAGTCAGCATGGTAGATATCTAGTGAAGTGCCAGGTTTTTGACTGTAGCCATTCACGTCCAAAGACTTTCCCATGTCACTGGTCGGGGCAAGTCGATATTCGCCGCTGGGTGGCCCGCCAATTTGCCAAACCTTAACCCACTGGCATTTTAACTGCTGTGGATAATCACTCGCTACTGGATCTGGTGCCCAACCGCCTACCTGCAGGTCGATTAGAAAGTACATATTGTTCATCTGCGCAATGTCGGTAGGATCGTAGAAGCTTTTTATAAGGCTGTCGTCTACATAATAGTTGAGGTGGTTAGGCGTCCACTCAAATGCGTAGTTGTGCCAGCCTTTGCTCAAGTCAACATTAGACAGATAATCGGAGCCAAACGACAGGGGACCGGAAGGTCCGGAGTAGTGGTAAGTGTAGTGATCGTCGGTGCGGCTGCCTGCGAGTTCGAAAATGTCTAGCTCTGGTGGCCATCCGCCATCCTGCAGCATCCAGAACGCGGGCCATGTTGAGGTTGCAGACGGCATTTTGAACCGCCCCTCAAAGTAACCATAGTGCCAGGATTCTTTACCATCAGTATTGATGGTGCCACTGGTGTAGTCGAGGGGAATGTACTTATTGAATGTGTTGCTCCAGAAGCCCCACGGATTCCAGATTGACCGCTTGTTCTCTGCCTGCAGTGTCAGTCCGTTATTTACGAACACTTCCGCGGGACTCATATTAGCCTCGGCGTTATGGTATGTTCCCCACGGGTAGTTGTAGTTCCACCAGCTCGTGTTGAGTGTGGTACCTGTGAACTCATCGTCGAAAACGGGAACATATCCTTTGCCAGGCGGGGGCGAGGCAATTGCTCTAGTGGTTACTACTCCGGCGCCAACCGCAACCAGGGCGATTAGCGTGCCTATCGTGCTTACCTTCATATGTTTCTCCTGCTACAGTGGTGGAAAAAGGAGTTTCACGGTTGGTCAGATCGAGCCAAGCGGGGGCTGTTAACGTGTCTGAAGTACCGTCATGGGTGCAGCGAAGCATTGAGGAAGATAACGGTGGCAACATTCTGCATTGTTGCCACGGTACTACATCAGCGCTGCTACTGCTGTGGTGGACCTGCTGGCGGTCCCTTTTGAGGACTGCGTCCAAAATTGCCGAGCATCATGCGAGCGTTTTCCTCGCTTCCGCCGCCTGGACCGTTAATTAGCCATTGTTTGTCCGCTGCGGACACCTTGTTCCAGTCGCCACCAGACTCTTTCGCAATCTGTTGAAATCTACTTAGAGTTTGCTGTTGAGCCGGAGTATACTCACTGTGGTGGCTGCAACCGAAAAGTGCAGATCCCATCGCAAGTACAGCAACAACGGAGGCTGCGAGGTGCACTGTGCTTCTCATATCCTTACTCCTATTAGGGGTGCGAGGCATGCAACATTGATGCCTCGCACCCGGGTTTATTACGGTGCGTTGACAATCCAGTTCTGAGCAATAGGCGTGAGATTTGGACCAAGCATCGCACTTGGGCGAATCCACTTAACGTGCGTGTCGGCATAAAGGACGTTGGAACCGCCGCCATGCTTTCTCCACGCCGTAAGAAGTGAAGGCGATTTCCACCACGTGAAGGCGTCTATCTGCCATTCCTGGGTAATGCCTCCATGGAATTGGCCCCAGTTGTAGCACCAGTCGACCTCGTTGTTAAGCCATGGTGCGCATCCCCACCAGTTACCGTACCATTGCCGATATCCCTCGAGCAGTGCAAATAGACTTGATGGGTATGCAATCGAGGCCTGAGTTACGCTGGCCTCACGTCCGCCGTTATACCCGCCGTAGGAAAACAGGCCCTGCGGGTTAGAGACGCCGAACATGCCGTACTCTGGTGCAATTGCATTTGGCAGATATGAAAGTCCCACGGGTGGGCGGGTTGATGGCAGATGGAACTGCTGGTAGGTTTGATGCACAAACTGATCGTCTGGGCACTGGTATACCTGGGTGCTCTTTAGGTATGGCTGAATGCACAGCGCACTCGACCAGAGGTACCAACCAGAACGTGCCGTAAAGTTTGCCTCTGGATATGTCTCGTCATAGTCCTGCGTATACATCATGAGCGCAAGACCTATCTGTTTCAGGTTTGAGCCGCAGGTGGCCTGTCGAGCCTTTTCTCTTGCTTGAGCAAACACAGGGAATAGAATTGCAGCAAGTATTGCTATAATTGCGATAACTACCAACAGCTCGATGAGCGTAAAACCCTTGGTGGGTTTCGTTGTCACGGTCATCAATGAGTTCTCCTTTAATCCTGCCAGATCAATTAATGGTTGCACCAGCACGACCTATGCAGTTAAGCCCTGCACAAACTCGACTGGTATGGTTGTTATATCCGGTATTTCCGCACCACGCACCCGTTGGATTAGTAACGGTACGGAAGCACGCACAACATCTACCCACGGCGCCCGTATCGTCGTGAGATCCCAGTGCCCTGGAATGCCGGTCGGTAGGCCGTCGAAGCCCGTTATGGCAATGTCCTCGGGTACTCTAATCCCAACATTTCTACAGTATTCGACTAGATGATAAGCAGTGAGATCGTTCCAACACACGGCAACAGTCGCTCGCTGTGTACGCGGCTGCCGCAGCCATTCAAGTTCGCCGCTTGTGGGTTGTTGATGGGAGTGCGGGCGATCACTTACTTCTACCTGCATACCCAGACGCTCAGCTTCTACCTTGAAGGCAGCGAGTCGTGCAGTTGCGGAGGCCAATTCATATGCCGGCATTCTAAACCAGACATGTCGGTGGCCCTTCGTCCACAGATAGTTTGCGAGTTGGTGCATGCCATCTGCGTCGTCAACAACTACCGAAGGTAGACCTTCCACAGCGTCGACGATAGCCACAACCGGTAGAGTGGTCTTTTTAAGCTTTTCAGCGAGAGGGTCATCAGCTGCAGTGTAGAGGATTAGGCCATCTATTTGTCCGTCTACCAGTTCAGAAACGACAGTTTCTACAGGACGATCTGCATGAAAGCTATGCAGGAGCAGGTCCTGCCCATTTTCATCGCATCCCTTGTGCAATCCACCCACTATTTGAGCAGTAAACGAAATGTGTGGATTAAGGTAGCCGTGGCTCGTGTAAAGCCCAATAATATTTGTTCGTTTGCTTCGCAGCGACCGTGCGATACTATTGGGTCGATAATTGAGGTCTTTAGCTGCCTGTTTTATTCGCTCTCGCGTCGCCGTGGAGACACGGATGGTTCCAGCAGGATTTTTGCCGAGCACAGCAGAAACTGTGGCCGTGCTGACACCAACTTTCGCCGCTATGTCTTTTATCGTGGAACTTCGCGCCATTTGTAATTCCTAAGATTGCACTGCACTTGAGCTTAATTATACGATTAATCACACTAGATTAAACGTGTAATCTAATCGTTATTATACATGATTTGCGCGTATTGTCAAGAGTACTATCAAGTAATCGCGATAACTTGGTACCAGTTTTTAGTTAATGTCGACTTAGCGAAATATTAATAAGTTTTAATAGAGTCATTATGCAGGGCAATTGTATTGGTTATGTGTAAAAAATCGGCTGCAGTCATCTCTAAATAGTGTAACCGATTTCAATTGGACGGAGATTGCGACGTTGCTAATCGACACTTAAACCACTCGTACGCCCGGGTATCCAGGCAATCTCGCAAGATGAATGCAGGGATCGTCATGGTTAACGTTGTGACAACCACACGCACTGCGTGCAGGCAGTGATTAAACGGGTGGGGTTATATCTAAGTAATGACTAAGGGCTCAAGCTCGACCCGAGGTGTTTTTGCCAAGAAGTGCTGAAGCCTGAATAGACTTGGAGCTTACCTACTGTCGGTCTAGTACCAACGCACGGTCTTCCGCACTCATCAGGCTCTCCGATGGTACTCGGTAACTTACAATATGACTGACACCTGCGACTTTCATAGAGACGCCGTACCAGGTGGGCGCAGCCTCCATTGTGGCGGGGTTATGCGTAATGACCAACACCTGAGTTTGTGAACTGAAATCTTGAAGAAGTCCAATGAACCTCTCCACGTTCGCTCCATCCAGCGGAGCGTCTACCTCGTCAAGAAGAACAAAAGGGGATGGCCGTACCCTTAGGAATGCGAAAAGCAGTGCGGCTGCCGTGAGCGCACGCTCCCCACCCGACAGCAGCGCCAGACTCTGCGGCTTTTTACCAGGGGGATGAACCATCACATCAATGCCTGTTTCGAGTATGTTTTCGGGCTGAGTTAAGATCAGGTTGGTGGTACCGCCACCAAATAGTTTGTTGAAGAGTAGTTGAAACTCCCGTTGCACTGCGTGAAAGGTCACAAGAAATACGTCGTGTGTATTGGTATCAATCTCGTGAATTGTGTCTAGTAACCCGCTACGCCCCTGCTCGAGGTCTGCCTGTTGTTCCTCCAGGAAAGTCAGTCGCTCTGTCAGCCTGTCAAATTCTTCACCAGCGCCAATGTTAACATCACCCATAAGTCGGATCTCGCGCCGAAGGCGGGTAACTTCTGTGGTAGCTTGTTTTTCTGGGGGAGCGTCATCCGGCATTTTCAGTGCCTGATCCTGGCCGATACCGTACTCGGATGAAAGCCGTTCCGATGCCTGAGTTAGGGCCATTTCAAGCCGTGCCAGTCGCATTTCCGTGGCGTGCAGGTCATTGTTAATCTTCTCTCTGCGAGTTTGAACTTCTCGAGCCAATCGGTTATTGGCTGCTGACTCCTCCGCCACCGTGGCTCGATATGTACGTGCGCTGGATTCCTGTGCGTCGGCACTGCTGCATGCCGCCATTGCCTGCGAAATGGCCACGTGAACGCGCTCGAGCTCTGCCGCAGCATCTGCACCCGTTGTGCCGAGTCCCGCCAATGCAGCCTCTTTGTTCGATAGACGGAGGCGAATTGAAGACAGATTGTCTCGCTCGGTTTTAAGAGAGTGCTCCAAGCCTCGCACCTTTGCCTGGAGTTGACCTGCCTGAACTTCGAGTGCAACTGTCTCCGCGCGAGACTCATCCCGCCGCGCCGCCTGTTTTACACTAAGGGTTTGCAGGTCCGTTAATATACTGTCCACTTCGTCGTTATCTACTTGTGCATCCAATTGAGTGCGATCAAGCCGCCGAAGCTGTTCGTCGCATTCTTTTTGCTTGGCAGCAATCGCCTCGAGCTTGTGTAACGTCTGTTGCTTCTGTCGCGATACCCTTTGTAGATCTGAGGTGACGGAATCTAACTGACTGGTAAGGATAGCTTCCTGCTTTTCCAGCTCCGCGCCCGCCTTGTTTAAATGCGCAAGTGAATCCTCAAGTTGAACGGCCAATAGTCGGTGGGCACCTTCGCGGTCCTGGGCCTCGCGCAGCTTCGCAGTGAGCGAAGGCAATCGCTCCTGTAGGTCATCTATCTCACCTTTGCGACCAAGCAAATGACTGCCCCGACCTTGTAAGGACCCACCAGTTAGCGCGCCGCCCGGGGTAATAACTTCGCCCTCGACTGTCACCAGGCGCGACCACCCTGACAGACGTTTAGACGCTTCAATGGCTGCGTCTAGAGTATTTGCGATGATTGTTCGGCCAAGTAGTAGCGCCGCCGCTGGATAATAACGCTCATCAAAGGCAACGAGGTCCAGTGC
>DAIDKH010000031.1:0-17691 GCA_027450145.1 Chthonomonadaceae bacterium
TCACTTCCGCCTTTCCCATAATACGCCACCGGCTAACAGTGCCCCAATACCTGCTGTCATTACTGTCATTGCGGTTATCACCCATGACGAAATACTGACCCGGCCCAAGGTGCAGGGGATCTGGATAGGCGAATTTAAACATACTATTATAGGTCGGGTCCATTGGTTGGTTGATAGAATATGGACGCTTGGGGTTCTTATATTCATGCAGCACCTTACCGTTGCGTTTCACATAATCTGTGTTGCCAATTTGAACCACCTGGATCGTATCACCTGGCACCCCAATAACACGTTTGATCAGAATATTCTGCTTACCTGGCTTGCCCTCTTGGATATCTTCAGCGTCGGCCGAAGCCGGTGCTTTGAAAACGATTATGTCACCGTGTTTAGGGTTGCTGTACCTGTAGATGAGTTTATCTACAAAGATATGATCGTGCACTGTGTGTTTGTAGATGATAGTGCTCTGGTCCGGTGATGGACCAGCATCATGACCTAGTAATGTGCGCTCCATCGACTCCGATGGAATGTAGAAGGCTTGTACGAGGTAGGGTCGAATGACTAAGAACACAAGTATGCCCGCGATAATAAGCGACTCACACACTTCAGCGAGGTAGAGCGCCGCAGAAGAATCTTGGGACTGGGAGGTGTTGTTGTTTGCGGGTTGCGGTGCCGATTTGCTGAATTTAAGCAGAAGCACTCTCAACACCGTTAGCGCCAGCGCAATCGCGAGAACTGCGCCAGCGCTAAGGTTTGCGAGTAGGTCGGTTGCACCCGAATCGGTGGGATTCATTAGCAGTCCCTAGCGCGTAGGATTACGATCTTCTCTAATACGGGCCTGCTTGCCGACTTTGGCTCGCAGGTAGTACAGTTTTGCTCTGCGAACCTTACCGTACCTGGATACTTCAATCTTCTCAATGCGGGGTGAGTGTAGTAGGAACGTGCGCTCTACGCCTACACCATACGAAATCTTACGAACAGTGAAAGCTTTGCGACAGGATGTGTTGTTGTCTGCAATAACAACGCCCTCAAAGACCTGAATTCGCTCGCGGTCGCCTTCAACGACTTTTGCGTGAACCTTTACTGTATCGCCAGGGCGGAACTTGGGAAGTGGAACGCGCTGATCAACGGAAACTCGTTCGAATTCCGTGCGCTTCTTCTCTTTAGCATCCTGCTCGCGGCGTCTATTTTCATTATCGGCCCATATATCGCGCGAGCGCTCAATCTCAGCACGCTCAATCTCGCGTATGGTTTCGGGTCCCAGTGCCATAATTCTCCTCTTGCTGCCCAGGGTGGCGTTATTTCGTTGCCGGCGGTACCGGTTCTGGTTCTTCTAGCAATTTAATGTCTGATGTAGAGAGCATCTCCTCGCGGATTAGATCCGGTCGGTATTTCATCGTTCGTTTTAGCTGGTGCCAGCGGCGCCACTTAGCGATAAGGGCATGGTGCCCACACAGCAACATTTCAGGAACAGCCCAGCCATGGAAAGTGACAGGCTTGGTGTACTGTGGATATTCGAGCAGCTGCTCGGCAAAGCTATCCTGTTCGGCGGCCAAATCGCCACCCAGCGCACCAGACTGAAGCCTCGTTAGGGCATCAACCATTACCAGTGCAGGCAGCTCCCCGCCGGTAAGTACGTAATCGCCTATCGAAACACTATCGGTAACGAGGTATTCGCTAACTCGCTCATCCACGCCTTCGTAATGACCACACAATATGACGATGTGCTGCTCTCGCGCCCAATCTCGAGCCAGAGTCTGCCTGAACGGTTTACCCCTGGGGTCGGTCAATATTACACGCGGTCGAGATATTATACCACAGCCGGCAGAGGTGTCGTTGTTCAGCGGGCATCCCAGGTATTCAAGCGCCTCGGCAATCGGCTCAACCTTCATCACCATTCCGCCTCCACCGCCATACGGTGTATCGTCCGCTGTGCGATGTCGGTCGTGTGTAAAGTCTCTTAAGTCAATTACGTTAACTGCGACAAGGTTCCTCTCAATGGCCCGCGACACAATGCTGTGCTGCAGTGCCTCCGAGATCATTTGGGGGAACAGCGTTACAACGTCAATCCTCAACAATGCTCTGCTCTTCAAATCCGGCTGGGGCCAGGCCCTCCATCAGCTCGATTGTAATAACCCGCTGTTGGACGTCCACATGCTTCACTACCGATTTAATCGCGGGTAAAAGAACTTCCCCGTAGGGCCCGTCGACAACATATATGTCGTTCGCGCCGCTGCGAAGGATATCGCGCAACGTACCCAATTTACGTCCACCTCGGGCAACTACAGAACAGCCCACGAGGTCATGTACATAGAATTCATCAGGCTGCAATTTCACCGCGTTTTCCATGGGAATTAGAACAAGGGCACCACGATAGTTATCGGCTTGGTCAATGCTGTCGCAACCGGCAACCTTCAAGAGAGCCTGACCCTTGTGAAAACGCACCGACTCCACGCTGTGAATAGCGGCCGTGTCGTCTGTTTGGCGCAGGCACACCTTGTCCAGATCCATGAAGCGCTCGGGGAAGTCCGTGTCAATGCGCACCTTCATCTCGCCGCGAATTCCGAATGGGGATCCGATCGTGCCAATGGTAAGGTTCCACCGATGAATCGGAACGTGATTTGTATTAGCAGGCATCTAAAAAATTTACCTTAAGGTTATCAGGGTGAATTCCAGTTGACCCGACAACAGATCAGGCAGGTGGTGGACGGGAATATACCCAATCCACCATCTGCCTGAGGCGATGAAGCCGCTGCCAACGGCCGATAGTCGGGGCATGAGCAGTTGATGCTAGGATTGATCCTGCACGCTGACCACCCTACTAGGCTATGATTTCAACGTACACCTTACGTTTGTGCTTCATGGCTGCAGCCTTAGTAACAGTGCGCAAAGCGTTAGCGATACGTCCCTGTTTGCCGATAACCTTACCGAGATCTCCGGGAGCCACCCTTACTTCGTAAGTGGTGGATTGCTCCTGCTGGACTTCTGTGATATTGACCTGATCAGGCTCGTCCACCAAAGCCTTTACCAGGAATTCAAGCAGGTTCTCCAAAGTTAACTCCTTTTTCTGCGACCGATGCAGCAGAATGTATTAACCGTTAGTGGTTTGCTGCGCCTGCCGATGGGCCTCTTTTACTGCGGTGAATCTGTCCAGGATGCCCTGTTTCTTCAGGAGTGCCCGTGCAGTATCCGATGGCTGCGCCCCGTGGCCAAGCCACCTAAGAGCCTTCTCGTCATCCAGGCGCACTGCGGGGGGGTCTACGCAGGGATCATAAGTCCCTATCACTTCAATGAAGCGCCCGTTGCGCGCAGCCGTGCTGTTGGCAACGACTATGCGGTAGAACGGACGCTTTTTCGCCCCGATGCGCTTTAGACGTATCTTAACGCTCATGTGTAGTTGTAACTCCTTGTATGCTCGCGTTGGCGGCACGTTGTTCAAATTGTTGTCCGGCACACGGCGTCTTAAAGAGAGAGACGACATCTTCCGGATGTTTGTTCCCATTATTCTGCTAAGTTGTTATTTTGTTTTTGCTACAGGTAACAAAGCCCAGATGACTACCGGGAAAACCAGCTGCCGCGCCCGCCTTTGGGCATCTTTCGACCTTTTGGGGGCAATGCTCCAGCAGCAACACCACCTTTGCTGCCAGGCATCTTATTGAGCATGTTTCGCATTATTTTACGCATCTGCTCAAATTCATTGAGAAACTGGTTAACCTGCTGCACAGTTTGGCCGCACCCATTGGCAATTCGGCGGCGGCGTGGGCCGTTAATGAGCGCAGGATTGGCGCGCTCTGCCGGCGTCATGGATTGCACGATGGCTTTTTTGCGCGCAAGTATCTTTTGCGAATCGACGCTGTTAAACTGGTCCAGCATCTCACGATTCACACCTGGAACCATCTTGAAAATGTTTTCAAGCGGACCAAGCTTGTTCATCTGCTCCAGTTGCGCAAGGAAATCATTGAAATTGAACCGGCTCTCGCGCAGCTTCGCCTCCAGGGCTGCTGCCTGCTTTTCATCTACCGCTTCCTGCGCCTTTTCAATCAGGCTCAATATGTCGCCCATGCCTAAAATACGAGACGCAAGACGGTCGGGATAAAACCTCTCCAGAGCTTCCAATTTTTCGCCGACGCCCATAAGCTTAATGGGTACACCGGTAACGGATCGAATGGAAAGAGCGGCACCACCTCGGGTGTCACTGTCCATTTTAGTCATGATAAAACCGGTTAGTGCAAGCTGTTCGTTAAACTGCTCGGCAAAATTGACTGCATCCTGGCCCACCATGGCGTCAACAACAAGCAGGATTTCTGTGGGACGAACCATCGCCTTCATCTGACCCAGTTCGTCCATGAGGTCCTGATCAATCGCAAGGCGGCCCGCAGTATCCAAGATGACAATATCATTGCCGTTCTTGGCTGCCTGCTCAACGGCCTGGCGGGCGATCGTAGGTGGTGACTTCTGGCTTGCGGGATCGGACGCGTAAACGGGTACCGAAATTTGAGCACCTAGCACCTGAAGCTGCTTTACTGCGGCAGGTCGGTAAATATCGCAGGCTGCTAAAAGCGGGTTACGGCCCTGCTTCTTGAAATAGAGCCCCAACTTACCAGTTAGAGTGGTTTTACCGGCGCCTTGCAATCCGCAAAGCATTATGACCGTGGGAGTGGGGCCATTTAAATTGATGGTCGACTCTTCGCCGCCTAGCAGAGCGATTAGCTCATCATTGACAATGCCAACGACCTGCTGCCAGGGCTGCAGGCTCTCAAGAACCTCGGCGCCTAAGGCCTTTTCTTTAACCTTGCCAACAAAATCGCGAACGACCTTCAGACTTACGTCTGCTTCAAGTAGTGCCAGCCGAACCTCGCGCATAGCCTCGTTAACGTCGGCTTCAGTAACTTTCCCTTTGCCACGCAACCGACTAAACGCGCTCTGCAGTTTTTCACTTAAGCTATCGAACATTAAACATCGGGTCTCCCGCAGGGTGCCAGTTTTTCAAAAGGCAAAAAGAGCTACATAGTCTGCTATTATACCCTGCGACTTTGCCCGCTGTAAAGGAGCTGAACAGGTATGCGTGCACGGGTGAAGTGACTACCAGTGCTATTACGGCGGGTTACTGCGCGCGGATAACGTATGTTAAAGGTTTGCGTAATTCCCATGAACACAAAGCAAGATTAAGGTAGCATATTACCATGTTGAACCCTTAGACTATGCGTGATGGGAGTGTGAACAATTGAACACAATGACGGCCAGTTTTCTAGAGCTAATTACAGAGACATCCACCAACTTGCCCAGCGACGTACGACGCGCTATTGCCGCAAGCCGAAAACGCGAGGCGGCCGGTACCCGGGCGGCACAAGCCTTACAGATTATAGCACTCAATGTAGACAGGGCTAAAGAGAATACGGGGGCTATATGCCAAGACACGGGTATGCCTACGTTTACGGTCCACACACCTGTGGGCGTAAACCAGCTGGAAATAAAACGCAGTATCATAGAGGCTGTGGAGGAGGCGACTCGTCGGGGAGTATTGCGGCCCAATTCTGTAGACAGCCTCACTGGCAAAAACTCCGGCAACAACCTTGGACCCGGCACACCAGTCATTCACTTTGAGCAGTGGGAAAATCCTGATATCGAAGTCACTCTGTTATTAAAAGGTGGGGGCTGCGAGAATAAGAATATTCAGTATTCGCTTCCGGCACAACTTGAGCATGTTGGTGCGGCCGGCCGCGACCTTGATGGCGTCCATAAGTGCCTCATGCATGCCGTTTGGCAGGCGCAAGGACAAGGCTGCAGCGCAGGTATAATCGGCGTCTGCATTGGTGGTGACCGCACCAGCGGCTACAGTTACGCGAAGGAGCAACTATATCGCGCTTTGGATGACGTGAACCCGGATCCTCGCCTTGCGGACCTAGAAGCCAAAGTACTGGATGAGGCGAATCGCTTGAAGATAGGCACAATGGGCTTTGGAGGGGAGGTCACGCTTCTCGGCTGCAAAATATGCGCAATGAACCGACTGCCTGCCTCGTTTTTTGTCTCGGTAGCGTATAACTGCTGGGCTTATAGAAGGCTTCGCGTAACAATCAGCCCGGAGACCCATCAAATAACCTCCTGGACTTTTCGGGATTCGGCGCCAGTACGACTTGCGGATGAGACCACTCTTCCGCTAACTGGGAAAGAAGTGCACCTCAACACTCCAATATCGGAGGACGTGGTGCGCTCACTGAAGGTGGGAGACGTCGTGCTTATAAGTGGTGCCATGTACACGGGCCGCGACGCGCTTCATAAATACCTCACCAACCACGATGCACCAGTCGACCTGAACGGTCAAGTCATCTATCACTGTGGGCCAGTGATGTTGAAGGACGCCGACGGTACCTGGCGGGTTCGGGCTGCAGGACCTACAACGTCCATCCGTGAAGAGCCATACCAGGCCGGAATTATACGTAAATTTGGCGTTCGGGCCGTAATTGGTAAAGGTGGTATGGGGCCAAAAACTCTGCAAGCACTTAAGGAGCACGGCGCTGTTTACCTCAATGCAATTGGTGGAGCCGCACAGTTCTACGCTGATGCTGTGACCGGTGTCACCGGCGTTGATTTTCTAGAGGAGATGGGAGTGCCCGAGGCGATGTGGCATCTTACGGTGAAAGACTTTGTGGCGGTTGTGACAATGGACGCCCATGGAAACAGTCTGCATGCGGATATTGCGGAGGAGAGCGGTAGAGAACTGGTGTCCATATTCTAAACAAATATAAGGTGAGTACTCGTGAATGCCGATACTAATGGTGGGACGGGCGCACCGTAGTAGCACCGTTCCCGCCATCTGGTCCATGGATGGGCCTTATAAAAACTCGTTACACAGGAGTATTTGTAATTCATGGAGGATCTCAACGAGGTAGCACCATCTCTCATTGTGGTTACTGCAAACAGCGGCTCCGCTCGACTTCCCGGCAAGTACCTTCTTCCCCTTGGTGACCTCACAGTTTTGGAGCAGGTCGTGAGTCGCTGCAGCGTAGCTGCCGCGGGTGATGTCGTTGTCGTAACAAATGATCCCATTGAGGGATCCACGCTGGCATCATTCTGTAGGGATCAGGGTATAGTCTGCGTCTATCGAACAGACGCTAACTTGCCGGAGCTTGTAATCGCAGTAGCTCATGAACACTCCGTTGAAACGGTGGGACTGGTTTCGTGCTCTGATCCTTTGGTAGACCCAAAGATGCTGCGGGCGTCCGTTCATTACCTCCAGGAGAGTGGAATGGATTACACCACCGTGGCCCGTCTTCCAGTGGGGACTGGTGCGGAGGCAATTCGGGTAGAGGCGCTCATTTCGTCGCTTGAATTAGGTGGCGCACGTGGCCCCCAACGGTCACCTGCAGGCTGTATCCTCGCACATGAGGACATATATGACTGCGCCTATCTACCACCGCCGCCGCGGTTAAGCTATCCGGAATTGTCTCTGCGACTGCGAAATGAGGCTGATTACTGGCTGTTGCAGCAGATATATCAAGACGTACCTAAGTCTCACGACGGTGTGATACAGCTTGATGCGGTGATTGGCTACCTATGCGACAACCCTGATCTCGCACTGGAGACAGGTGAGAGTTACGCCGTAGTGCGTTCATCCTAGATGCTGGGCCGTGCGCAGCGCGGTGCGTAATGCAAAAGCGGTCCCGGCAGAGTACAGGCGGTGCTGGCCACTGTTTACGGTAACCACGAACGCGGACGCACCTACATTGGCCTGTTGTATCATGGCTGGCCCCGGTTCGCCTAGCACCAGCAGCGCAGTGGTCACGGCGTCACAAAAAGCTGCCGAGCCGCAAGTGGCCGCCGCGACCTCTGCGCCATTTATTGGATTACCAGTGCGGGGATCCACAATGTGCGAGATAGCCTCATCGTTGTGTTGTACCACCCGCCCGGTTCGCGTACTAACCGATAGGCATGTGTCGTGGAGGATGACCTCGGCAAGCACATCGTCTTCACCGCCTGGTCCGGCAACTTCAACCTTCCAGCCAGGTTCGCCAGGCGGGGCGCCAAGGCCAGCAGCACTGCTGGATCCACCGTGGACAAAAGCGTTGCCGATTCCCAAGGTGCGAAGAAGTTGAACCGCGTTATCCAATGCGATGCCCTTGCCCACTGCGCCAAGGTCCAGGGAGACTTCCGGCCCAGACAACGACACCGTGTGTGTATTTTCATCAACAAACACCGCCTCGGCAAGCGGAGTCTGGCGCACAGGCATCTGTTGTTCTTCTTTCGACTGATGAGAGGTTGATTGTCGGAATCCATGCTTTTCCATCAGCTTTCCAACATTAATGTCAAAAGTTCCTGCTGTTATCCTGTTCAGCTCAAGAATCGTCTTAAGATACCCTATCGTAATGGGCGAAACCCGGACTGGAGACTCCCAGGCGTGATGGTTGATGCGCCAAACATCACTGGTGGCAAGATACGGGCTAAGCAGCGCTTCCGTCTCCTGAATTGCTCGCAACGCCTCTTCTGCAGCGGCCTGCAGACCAGGAGTTGGCGCGCCAGGCAAAACCACTTCAAACCTTGTTGCCATACTCATTACGGCACATTGCACGTACTGCAAAAAGGACTCCTTAAATGGGTGCAAATAGAAACACAAGGCTCCGAAGGACAGTATCCTCCGGAGCCTTAACCAGGAATGAAACGACAACTAGATAAGCCGCTTTCGCTCTGTGTCAAACAGGATTTCCTTATTCTGGCGATATGCCATTTCACCCATCGATAGTGCTACCTGGACTTTGGTAGCAATCTCGATGTTGCAGTTCGGCACCAGCTTAGGATTGCGCACACACTCTAGGAAGTTGTGTTCGTGCTTTTCAATAGATTCCATTGCACCCGGAACATGCAGGTTCACTTCGTCCAACTGATCTGCGGCGATGCCCTGCGGCATTATATGGACCTGTCCACCGCCGAACATAGCAAACTCAATGGTTGCCAGGTGAGTACGTATTGTCGGGGTTAGGCCGTGATCGTTGGTTGTTGAACCAGCCAAAATCATGGTGAAGCCGGATGGGTACTCAATGATCTGATGCACTGTGTCCGGAACCTCACGGTCCTTCTGAATGAGCAGGTCACCCGTGGATACTACCTTGCGCGGGTATTCGAGTTTACCCATAGCAATCATAATGGGTGTGAGTACGTGCGGCCACAGATCTCCATTGATACCGGCCGAATAGCTCCAGAATTTTCGCCATCGGAAGAATCGTTGCTTGTCAAATTCGTGTTTATGATGACACGGCTCCTCAAAGATCTTCCAGTGGGTATTTTCCGGTGTGGCTTCAGCGTCTAGAGGATAATAGTTCCACTCGCCGTCGGTAGAGTTTCTGCAGTAAGAACCTTGTGACCAGACGATTGGTCCGTACTTCCCGGTAGCAAGCTGGTCACCAATGTATCGGTAGGTGGGATCGGAGCTTGCCTGTACCCCCATCTGGAAGACAACGCCCGTGCGCAGTGCGGTTTCATGCATCTTCAGCGCTTCTTCCACTCCTTTGCAGAGTGGCTTCTCACAATACACGTGCTTGCCCATCTCCATAGCGGCCGAAGCATGTGCGAAGTGCCAGTGTTCCGGGGTGGTTACCCATACTACGTCGATCTCGGGGACCTTGTCGAGCATCTCGCGATAATCAATAAACGCGCGATTGTCGGGCAGACCAATGTGCTGCTGGGCATGGGCGAGGTGAACAGCGTAGATATCTGCAATTGCAGCGTATTCTATGTTCCAATCTTCCTTATGCTGAAGAATGTAGCGCGTGTGCACACCACCTTGACCATTCCAATGCGGGCCGATGTGGCCTACATGGATGCGGTCATTGGCGCCAATTACGCGCTTCATTCCAGCGGCCGTGGTAGGCATATGGGAAGCAATGGCTGCTTTAGGTGTTGATGCCGTCGCCGCGGCTACCGCGACTGCTCCTGCAGCACCAATGAACTGGCGCCGGGAGGCCTCTCCTCCTGCTTTGGGCGAGGTGTTGTCTGTTGGTTCGATCACGTCTTTCTCCTTCTTAGGGAATCCTGCAGTTTCGTTCTATACCAGGGCAAACATATCCTGCGTAAATTCAATTCTAGAGGCAGTGTTGATTGCGGTGTTGGTGACCAGAGCGGCGACCGTTGCCCTGTACCCCTCCACGGGACCGCTTACAGATGGTTTTCCTGTCTGAACGCTTTCGGCGAAACTCTTCAACGCAAAGTGCAGCATCGTCTTTTCAGGCGGGGGGGCCTCCTTACCGGGCATTTTGCCCAGTGCCAGGAGTTTTGTAGCGTCGGCTACGAGTACGATGCCTGTATCGTCGTTGATCTTTTCTTTACGTGCATACACGATCCATCCCTCAAGAGGTGCGTCAGCTTCGTTAACCATCCACCCCTTATCGCCGCGCAGGAACATAGCAGATTGGGATCCGTGAAGGATGTCATAGGTGTCATCAAAGGAGTTGACTAACGTGGCGTCGTAGGCCATGTGAACTCCGCCGGGATATTCGATAACCGCCTGAACTGTGTCAGGAACGTCACGTCCATCCTTCCAGAACACAATACTGCCAAATCCCGTCACCGCAGTGGGCAACGCATCAAGGTACCAATTCATAACGTCGATGCTATGTATTCCTACTTCGCCTGCTAATCCCGGTGATGTGGCCTTAGAGAGGCGCCAATTAAGCATCTGTTGTTCATCTGCGTTTGGTGACGCCCTGCGCCAACTGGTTTTGTAGTGCCATTGCGAGCGGCAAAATGCAGGTGTACCCAGTGCGCCCGTCTTTACAAACTTGTCCACGTGAATATACTGTGGATGCACGCGCTTTTGCAGACCGGCCTGAAATATCTGCTTGGGCGCGGCATGAAGTCCAGCCGAAGCAATAGCCTTTGCATCCTCTACGGTACTGGCGATCGGTGCCTCACAGTAAAGGTGCTTGCCTGCCTGTAACGCTGCCAGTGCAATTTCACGATGAAGATTGCTGGGAGTTGTGAGGATGACTGCGGTTACGGTCGGGTCAGCGAGTAGTGCCTTGTAGTCGGCATACGCTTTGGCCTTAGGTGCAATTGCTTGCGCCCGCTTAACGAATGGATCGTAAATATCACAGATCGCATTAATAGCAAGTTGCGGCAAAAGGTTTGCTTCATGCAATACTTGCCGGCCTCGGTCACCAAGACCAATCACCCCTATCCCTACTGCAGGGCCGGCTGGCGCCGCTGGTGCAGCCGATGCCGCAGACTCATCGGCGGTGGTAACTAATGCCGCCAGTGATACACCTGCGGCGTTGTGTATAAAGTCTCGTCTGTTCATGGTTTTAACGTTTTAAGTCCCATCTAAATCCGGCTCACCTATTCGAGGATGCAGTATTCATCACGAACCCCCTCGAGTGCGCCAAACTCTACTTCAATAGCAACTTTAAGGCGAGTGCATCACGTCGACACACGGAATGTGATATGCAATCTGTGTTTAAATCGGCGGACTACTGCCTTAAGTACGTAATTCAACAGGGATAACGGTTTTACCTGCGTTTATTGAAAGGGACCTGTTTGTAAACTGATCTACTGTGCTACCTCGTTCAAGCAGAATGCCATCGACAAACGTGCGCGGATTTGCGGCTAAATTCCGTTGGACAACAATGTAAAAACGTGCGGCCCTTGTCGGTGCGCTGGAAGCTGGTGATTCGCCGTAATCCAGTTACCTGGTCAGATTGCCTGCAACGTGCAAGTAACTGGCAGACTGATACTGAAGTGGCGCAATCAATTAGCGTGGCCCGGTGCTTTGCCTGGCTATTGCCAAGGAATATGGTAATTTGCTGCTCAAATGCTGTAGATATTAACAGGTCTGGTATAGTGAAACACAACAGGCGCAGGTACGGGGCTTCACCGTTCCGATGAGTGTCTGGCGCACCGGGTCGTTTGTGCTCGGCTGCAAAGGCTATAAACGGACTGCGGACAAACTACCGTACTTTAAACGTGGTTACTATCTCAACACCCGGGCCCACCACCTCGCGCTCGCTCCATTAGGCGCTATCAGGACAGGGATATCGGGTTTAATCCGCCAATATGCGGATGAGTAGCGTTAAGCCCGTACGGTACCATGATATGCGCTAATAACGTTAGCCCCACAACGCGCAAATGACTTGTCATTTTGTGCTTTGTGTCGAACTACTGCGGTGAAAGGCATTTCATATTTTGTGGCACCAATTATTGGCAGGCATGATTTCCCGGGAGGAGACGTTGAAGTATGCTTAAGCAATTGACCGATCGAACACTCGATTGGATCGATGACCGTAGCGGCTTTGTTACCATTGCCAAAGAACAGTTGACCAAGCCGATGCCTCCTGGCGTGGGATATATCTTTAGCCTCGGCTTTTTGACAACCATGCTCCTCATGGTACAGATCGCTACAGGAATAGCACTGGCGCTGAACTACGCACCAACGCCCGACCACGCCAATCAGAGCATTCATTACATCAATAGTGGCAGCGTGGTGTTTGGGTTGTTTTTACGTAGTGTCCATTTCTATTGCGCGAGCGCAGTTGTCATAGTTATCGTGCTGCATATGTTGCGCGTACTATTTTATGGCGCGTATAAGCGGCCCCGTGAAATTACCTGGATGCTCGGTGTCATGTTGCTATTCGTGACTATCGGCTTCGCATTCACCGGTTATTTGTTGCCGTGGGATAACAAAGCTTATTGGGCCACAACCGTTGGAACCGAGTTTGCCAAAACTGTTCCGTTTATTGGCCCTTGGCTTCTGCGGGCGGTTCGCGGAGGATCCGCAGTTGGCGCGCTAACTCTCATGCGATTTTACACTGCTCATACAGTGATATTGCCAGCCGCGCTTGTGTTCCTAATGGTATTACATATCTACCTCGTTCGAAAACATGGCTCGGCAGGGCCGGTTCGACCTGTTAAAGGCGTGGGTGAACCGTTCTACCCAGATCAAGCCTATCGTGATCTTATCGTGGGCGTGGTTGTTTTTGCAGTCATATTTGGCCTGGCACTTATCAAGCCAGTAGGTGTGCACCCTGTCGCTGATCCCACTAACACACATTTTGTGCCCGTACCGGAATGGTACTTCCTGCCCATGTATGAGGCGCTGAAGTTCTTCCCAGGTAACCTGGAATTTGTTGGGGTCATGATCGTACCTGGTATCCTTGCGCTGGCACTGTTCTTCCTACCATGGATCGACAGCAATCCCAGCCGGGAACCTGCCCGCAGAAAAGCAGTGCTGAGCGCTACTACCGCTCTGTTGGTGGTTGTCATCGGATTAGGCGTTCTCGCGTATTTGACGAAGCCCAAGGGCTTTGGCGCGGGCAAAGTGGTTGCTGTTAAGTCGTCCGCATCGTTAACTCCTTTGCAGCAGGCGGGTTTAAAGGTCTACAACGCGCAAGGATGTTCTGGTTGCCATTCCATAGGGGGACAGGGTGGCAATATGGGGCCGGCGTTGGATAATGTGGGCGCTACAAAGAGCATATCGTGGCTTGAGGCGCAAGTCTCCAACCCCAAGAGCCACAATCCCGCTACGTCGATGCCGCCGTTCCAACTTTCTCAAACTGACCTAACAGCGCTGGCAAACTATCTCTCCAGCCTGAAATCTGGCGGCGCAGCCGGTCCGGCACCTGCAGCCTCGTCACCTGCGGCTGCAGCGCCATCTACACCGCCGTCAAGTACGGCCGCCGCGAGCAGCTCTGCCACCGCCTCACCAGCTGCTAGTGCACCTGCCACTGTGGCAGCAACACCGGCCGCAATAGCCTCCGGAAAGAAGCTTTTCGCGACGGACAACTGTTCTGGCTGCCATGCAATTGGCGGGCAGGGCGGCAGCATGGGGCCGGCATTGGACAGTGTAGGTGCAACGCGAAGCGTAGCGTGGCTGGAATCGCAGATCACGAACCCTAAGGGTCACAATCCCTCTAGTATGATGCCGCCATTCACCCTGCCTCAAAAGGATCTTAATGATCTGGCAGCCTATCTTTCAACACTGAAAGGGAAAAGTTAATGAGTACCACCAAGCCAGAAGGCACTGAAGAGCAGGGAGACGTTTCCCCGTCACGCCGTCGCTTCATGACCTGGGCGGCAAATGCCATGGGAGGCCTAATTGCCCTGGTGGTTGGCATTCCAATCGTTGGATCCATATTCACTGCCATCTTCAAAAAGAACAACGGCAACAGCTGGGTCACATTAGGTACGCTCGACCAATTTCCCGATGGCAAAATAACGCCTATTTCGTTTACTCTCGAGACGAAGGACGGCTGGATGAAGTCGCAAACCCCTAAACTGGTTTACGTGAGCCGGAAGGGAAGCAACATCATCGTGTTCTCCTCGATCTGTACGCATCTCGGCTGCCGAGTCTCCTGGAAAGCAGACCTCAACGAGTTTAAGTGTCCATGCCATGGCGGAACCTACAATGATCAGGGCCAGGTTATAGCCGGGCCACCGCCCAAACCACTACCACGCTACCAGAACAAAATATCGGCGGGTAAGCTGATGATACTGGCAACCGACGCGTAAATTCGTTTAGCTAACGCAAGACAAACCGGCACTCCTCGTGAGTGCCGGTTATTTTTACGCCTTCAAATTGTGGAGGTACACGTCGTGCCTAACAAAAGCAAGGTCCCACCTGCGTGATGCGTTCTTACAGGTGAGACCTAGTGTAGTTTCGTATTTGTGCTTTGTTAGCTAGTGCCGCACTATGCGTCGAGCGCCTCGATATCGTTCACGATAATAGGGCTCATTCAGGCTGTCAACTCGCACACCGCCTAATTCTGGGCTGGAAGCATGGATGAACTTCCCGTGGCCAATGTACATGCCCACATGGGATATCCCTGCTGAGATCGTGTGAAAGAAAACAAGGTCACCAGGTTTGAGGTTCCCACGACTGATATGCTTGCCCATGTCGAATTGCGCTGCAGCGTTGTGGGGCAGGTGAATGCCCTGTTTGGCGTAGAGGTACCGTGTAAACCCAGAGCAATCGAAGCCTCGGCGATTAGCGCCGCCCCATACGTACGGAATGCCACGATAGGAATAGGCACGGTCAACTATACGGGCTCGCCAATTCGCCTCGTGGGCGTACGCCACGCGTTCGTGTGCGTGATGGTAATGGCTGACGCGCGCGAGACGTAAGGCACGAAGCCGGCGGAGGTGGGCTTCCCGCAATCGCAGATTATGAAGGTGAGCCAGGGCGATCCTGTGTCGGCGCGCCGCCGATATGGATACCCTATGGTGCTTTGCGGAAGCGACTCGGCTGTAATGGTGATGCGTTGGCTTTTCAGCAATTTGCTGTACGTGCCCGCTAATGTGCAGGAAAGTGCCTTTAATCCATCCCCGTTCGTCCCCATTAAGCCGCACCTGATACCAGCCATCGCGCTGTGCGACGACCAGCGCGTGCGTTCCAGAGTCTACCAGATCACGCCGGTGGTAAGAGTCGTCCGGCCCCATGCGCACACTGACACGATCCGCTGTGACTTTGGCCTCGCGGTGCATAGTGTCGTGAACCCACATGCCAGCTGGTGGTGCGGGTATGGCGAGCAGCATGTGGTTAGGGAGTGCATTGGGGTCATGGATATGATTGAGGCGTTCTACTGCACGAAGAGTGGTGTGGTGGCGCTGCGCAAAAACCCAGAGGGTCTCACCTGTTTTTAGTCGTGCGTGGTGCTCTGCCTTAGCGGGGTGTATAGCGGCAGTCAAGAGCGCCGCGGCGTAGGCTGCATGTGATACGCGCAGCCGCGGCAATTTTTGTTCATTCAATGCGAAGGCGTCCTCCTTGGTGGGAATCGGCTTACTGCTCCATAATGCAACATCGCGAATATTTATGCGACGAATCACTAAAACAGCATCTGCGGGCTTCGTTGCTAATGGATGATCTAGCAAGAACACGAGGCTACTGGTAATTCTACAAATCGGCTCCTGTGTAGTGCCGAATTAAAACCCGGCCTGCTTCAACGAGGTCAATCATAGCGTATTTACCGGTGTTTGTCAACTACTATTTTGCGTGTTGAAGTAGGTCATGTTTTCTCAACCTACAGGAGTGAGAAAGAACGGTCGTTGCCAGCAACCAGGCATAATTATTGGGTCGGCACGAGGCTAAATTGAGGCCGTTCGCTTGGTAGCCCTTGCAAGTGGGCAGTTTGCTGCAGTTAATTTTTAGTATTTAACAAGCAAAGCGTTGATGTCGCTTGCAAAAGCTTTAGCGGTTTCCTCAATGAGCAACTTGTATTGTTTCATTAACTCGCTCAAGAAATACACTTCCCCTTTCTGACGTAAATCTTCAAGCGGCTTTCCGTACGGCTTACCATGGGCGGCCGCGGCCGCTTTTTCAACCGGCAGTGCTTTGATGTTTTCGTGCAGGATGAAGTCTCCCGGCGGATTATTCCTCAATCGGATTATACTATCGAGAAAGGGTGGAGGGTCGCTGCCGCTGATCCCGTTGGACGCAATTTCGCGTTGGCCATATCCTGCCATTGTCGCACGGCGGTGCTTGGTTACGTCATGTTGTTCGGTCAGGCGACTGATGCACGATTGGCTCGCAGGCGACTGCCAACATTTTCGGACGGTGGCGAAGCTTGGGCAGTCGCAGTAACCGCACTTCGTAGCATTCGTAAAGACACCTAAATCTATGCTCCTGAGCGCCTTTAGCACGTGCAACTCCTTGTAGCACCTGCAATCAGGCGGAGCGCATGCCCATCCTATTGCGTTCATGGCGTACGCAAGGCATTCGAGCGCTGAGTCCATTGCAAAGAACAGTGCGGCAAGATGGTAGTCCAAACCGAAGGCGTCGACGTGCGCTCCACGGACGCCTAAAAGCTCCGGCAATTCGACTTGCACTCCGAAAATTCGTGCCTTGAAACCTGCTATCCCTCCACAAAACTCTGAACACCAGTCGATTTGCATCATGGTACCATCGGGCACGACGGCATTGGCGTCTTGCGGTATAAATTTGGGGATGGCATTGCACCTTTTTTGAGCAATGTCGGCTGCATGCGTAATTGAAGTTATGTTGAAGTCTATGTTCCACCATTCGTCAACAATCTTATTGTCAATCATTCGCTACTATTCCCTTCGGCGGCTAACAATCAATTGGTGGCTTGCGTCGGAGTTCAGAGGCTCGCCTTTGGGGTGGTAGGCCCCCGTGTGTACGTGGAATTCCCGTTCGACGTGCATATTCTGGTGAATAAGCGCACTAATACTGGTCTAAAAGGCGCACCTCTAGCCTCCGGCGTGAGACACGTGCCAATGATGTTACCACAGCGGTTGTGGTGCGATGAAGATGGTCCAAATAGTACTGCTGGTTGGCCCCGCACTACGCCAATTTGGTGGTTTGGTAGGAAAGCCGTTGTTCTGACCACAGGCCTCAACATTTACGGAAAGCAAACGACTGAGTTAGTGCTTTTTTTGGTGGCGATGGTATCAATTTCATAATTATGCAATTTGATATACGGCTTTGCATTTTACATTGCGATCCCTGGCAAAAATAGTTGCATATCATAACTGGATGTCAGTGTCCACAAATCCGCCAATTTGTGGACAACGTTAAATATGTATTCGCGTAAAATAATAATGTACACAACATTCTATTGGGAGACAGTGATGAGAACCGCAACAATCAAATTCGCCACCGCGATTTTAGCCATATCAGGTATCGCCGCAATTAGCTCTAGTGCATTGGCAGGTAAAATTGCTTGGCAGCATGTGGGCGAGCTGGCAACGGTAGTGAAT
>DAIDKH010000031.1:17701-47854 GCA_027450145.1 Chthonomonadaceae bacterium
TGAATGTAACGGGAAATAGTGTGACATTGGTCACTACGCAGCAGGCAACCCCAGTGCAGACCGCCGTTGAGCCCACCACTCAGCTTGGCGGCATCTGTGTGGACTGCGGACAGTTTTTACCGTTTACTCCCGCTAAAAGCGGCGCCTCGTGCGTAATGTGCAGCTGCGGCAGCCCAAACGCGACCTGCGTCAGCTGGAGCGAGTTGAAGAAGCCGACCTGGCAGGCCATGCTGAAGTCTCTACCCGTTGGCATTGGCCTTCGAGCCGTGTTCAACACGCCTAATGACCCAGCCTCTGGGCTGAAGAGCCTCTATATCAACCGCCGACAGGTTCTGCTTCCTGTCACCGGCCTGAACGCGCTTACCTCACCACAGCTAATTGCGCTGGTTCGTCCAGTTGGCGCCGTGAGTGCGGAACTTGTGGATGGTGGAACGCGCATTGAAATGAACCTTAAGACAGACTGGACAAACAAGGCAAGCAAGACGCTGCTCGGTATTCTTGAGAAGGCGGGCGCAACGGTGAATACACCTGTCGTTCTAGCCTCTGCGAAGTAACAAGTCAGATAGATTTCCTCCCAGCATGACATCCGCTCTAAATACTAGCGCGGATGTCATTTTCTTGGCCCTGTAGTAAGCCAGCATATGTTCCCACCCGAGCTTGGGTGCAAAGGAGTATTACCAGCCGCGGATGTTGCTATGTTTCAACCCGCTTTACATGGGAGTATGAAACTGTTGACATTGACTGCCTAACTCCGCTAAAATGCACGGTATATTTGGATCCTCAGGATGCTGTCCTTCAACATGACCACGCATACATCGCGCCCTGCAATTAGAATGAGCAATATTACGCGAACGTTCCCCGGCGTGGTCGCCAACAGTTCGGTTAACCTGTCGGTTGCTGCAGGAAGCTTCCACGCCGTGATAGGCGAAAACGGCGCAGGAAAATCCACTCTGCTCAATATCCTCTTTGGCAAATACCAGCCTGACAGCGGTACCATTGAAATAGATGGAGACGACGTTACAGGTAAGCTTCACCAACCAGCCGACAGCATAAGGCGCGGTGTGGGTCTGGTTAGCCAGCACTATTCACTTATACCGGCTCTCTCAATCCTCGATAACCTAATGCTAGGCAGCAAATCGACTACGCCCGTTCTAAGCCCTCGTGCAGCCACGGCTCGCGCGAAGTCATTACTAGGTGACCTTGGCATTGCTGGAATAGATCTGCGGTCACGTGCGGGTGCACTCTCCATAGCGGCACAGCAAAAGGTTGAGATAGTTAAGGCGCTGTATCGGGACGCCAGGATCCTGTTGCTTGATGAGCCCACCGCGGCACTGGCGCCGCAGGAGGCCGATGCTCTGTTTCAGCTCCTCGCGAAACTCAAATCACGCGGCACCACCATTGTGTTCGTGACTCACAAGCTGCGCGAGGTTATGGAAAACAGTGATACGGTAACGGTGTTACGCAACGGCAAAAATGCCGGTGATTTTATTACAGGTGCAACCAACACTGACGAGCTGCTGGCTGCGATGCTTGGCTCTCGTGGAACACTACAGGGTACTGTTGATAGTATTCCGGTTCAGAGCGAGAACCCCGTGCCTATCCTGGAGCTACAAAGTTTGTGCGTGCAAAATGCGCGCGGTGTTCAGGTGGTTCGGGATATCGATCTGTTGGTCAAACGTGGCGAAATCGTTGGCATTGCGGGCGTGGACGGCAGTGGACAAAATGAGCTTGCTGAGGCGATAGTCGGTACCCTGCGTGCTGCCAGTGGTCGAATTCTAATGGCGGGCTCCCAAATGACCATGCAGTCGGTTGCAGAACGGATGCGCCGCGGAATTGCTTACATTCCCGCTGATCGGCATAGATCGGCGATTGTACCCTCCTTTAACATTGCTGAAACTTACCTGCTTGGCCACGAAACCGATCGCAATTGGGGTGGAGGAGCGGTGATCAACTGGACTACCGCTCATAAGCGGGCAGGTGAAATGCTGCAAAAATACGACGTGCGCGGAAGTTCACGCGGCTCAGTCGTGCGTTTGGGCTCGCTGTCAGGCGGCAATCAACAGAAGGTGATTGCAGCTCGAGCACTAGAGTCAGCACCGCAGATTATTGTAGCCTGTCAGCCAACCCGCGGGTTGGATGTGGCCGCTACGAAATTTATCCACGACGCTCTGCGTAAGGCAGCGCACGAGGGGCTTGGCGTGCTGCTGTTCTCACTCGACCTGGACGAGATCTTCGAGATGTCGGATCGCATTGCTGTGATGTACAACGGTGCGATTGCTGGTGTGCTCGCACGTGGCGAGGCTACTGTCGCGAGAGTGGGCTTGCTAATGACAGGTGGTATGGCGTGACCGCAAATACCGCGAACCGGGGATCGCAAAACGACAGCCAGCGCGCCATTATACGTTCGATACTGCGCCCCGTCGGCGCTGTAACTGTTGGTCTGCTGCTGGTTGCGGTTTTCATCGGCGCTTCCGGTTACAATGTACCTCAGGCATTCTCCGCGCTGTTTATCGGGGCAACTGGTCTCCAGCTTGTACCATTCAAGGTGAATATGTTTCCGCTAGCGCAGTCACTGGCGCAAACGGCACCACTGTTGTTTACAGGGGCGGCAATTGCTTTCGCACTACGGGCAGGCCTGTTTAATATTGGTGCACAGGGCCAAATGGTAGGCGGCGCCCTTGCCACTGCGGTGGTTGGCGCTTGGGAACCTTCACTCTATAGCCCACTCCATATAGCCCTTTGCCTCGTGGCCGGTGGGATAGCGGGTGGCCTGGTGGGGGCTCTGGCTGGGCTGCTAAAGGCATATCGACATGTGCACGAGGTGCTGTCGACCATTATGCTTAATTACATTCTTGCGGATGCCGCGGATTATCTGGTCACAAATGGTCTTAAGGAGCACAACAGCATGGCTCCTCAAACCATAAAAATCGCGCATACAGCTTATCTGAGCCCATTTGTATCGGGAAGTGGGTTGAATGCGGGGTTACTGCTAGCAGTTGCGGCTGCTATCGCCGTTGCTTTGCAAATTAAATATACTGCACTCGGTTTCCGAATTAGAGCGGTGGGTGAAAACCCGGATGCGGCGTCGGCTTCTGGTATCAACGTGCCGCACGTGCTGACCACCACTATGTTCATTTCGGGGTTTCTCGCCGGGTTGGCAGGAGCGGTACTTGTATTGGGACTTGAACACCGCTACATAAAAGGGATGACCGGCACATACGGATTCGATGGAATTTCTGTGGCTCTTTTAGGTGGTGCAAGTAGCGTTGGGGTAAGTATTGCTGCGCTGTTCTTTGGGGGGCTAACGAGTGGTGCGGGCTATATGAGCCTGCAAACTAACGTGCCTGACTCCATCGCAGTAGTCGTTCAGGCTGCGGTGGTGCTCTTCGCTGGGGCGCGCGCTCTTCCCTGGCGCCGTCGGCAAAATCATACGCTAAAAACCAATGCAGCTACCATTGCAGGTGCCGGTGGAGACGCCGCTGGTGAGTGAACTTATTATGTCGCTTACCTGGGGCACTCTTTACTATGCCACGCCGCTTACGCTCGCTGCCATGGGCGGTGTGCTTAGTGAAAAGGCCGGAGTGGTCAATATCGCTCTTGAGGGCTTTATCCTTTCTGGCGCATTTGCAGGCGTATGTGCCGCTGATGTCACCTCGAAATATGGAGTGATTATATCGGGTTTAGTAGGCATTCTAGCGGCAATTATGATCGGGGCGGTTCTCGGTTTTCTGCATGCATTTCTCACCCAAAAAACCAGAATGGACCACGTGGTAAGCGGCTTAGGGATTAACCTGCTTGCCTCTGGTGCGACACAGTACCTTTACCTCCATGAATACCCGCAGGGCCTATCCGTTACGGGGATTCCGCGGTGGATGTTTCTCGTAGCTGCATTAGTTCTCCCGTTTGCTGTACAGTTGTTGCTAGTACGCACTCATTGGGGGCTTAAGCTGCGGGCTGTAGGGGAGAGTCGTGAGGGTGCCTCTATGGCAGGCGTATCGGCACTCCCTGTACGATTTGCTGCGGTCACACTTTCCGGTGTGCTGGCCGCCCTTGGTGGCGCCTACCTATCACTTGCCGATGATCATAACTTTTCTACCGATGTTTCTGCGGGGAAGGGCTACATAGCGCTGGCCGCTGTCATATTTGGCAAATGGAATCCTTTAGGCGCTGCCGGTGGGGCACTCTTTTTCGGCTTCTTCTACGCCCTGCAGACAGAGTTACAGATACGTCATATCAGCGCCCACTTTCTGGGAATCTCTTGGACAAATTCGTTCCTTTTGGATATGCTTCCGTACATCATGACGATTGTTGCACTCACCTCGGTAATAGGTAAGGCAGTCCCACCAGCCGACCTTGGTAAGGAAGAGGCGACAGATTGATTGTGCTTGGAATTGACCCTGGAACTGCCATTACTGGCTACGGTATTCTTTCAGCGGCCGCGGGTAAGGTGGAATACGTCGCTCACGGCGTAATTACGACTCCAGCGAAGATGGAGCTGCCGCAGAGGTACGAGCTGCTTTACGAAAACGTAAAGCAGCTCATTGCGTCATACCAGCCAGATCACATCGCAACTGAACGGCTGTTTTTCTCCAAAAACGTGAACACGGGTATCGCTGTTGGTGGTTCAATTGGTGTAATTTTGCTGGCTGCCGCCCAGGCAGGCATAAAATGGAGCGAGCACAGGCCAGCTGAGGTGAAGATGGCGGTTGTGGGCTATGGCGCAGCGGAGAAACAACAGGTGCAGTATATGGTTCGGCAACTACTTAAACTTGCAGAAATACCAAAACCCGACGACGCAGCAGATGCATTGGCGATTGCTTTATGCTACTGTCATACTGCATGGGCTAATCGACAGATATAACAACTTTCATGCACGCTGTCCGCCAATGGCGCGACTGACGGACAGCGCGACATGGCTATTTAACTGGCGTCGGGTTTGTTTCTGGTCGTGGGTTGAAATCAGCCGGGACGTGATTGGCAATTCCCTTTGCGTAATCGGTTGGCAGCACACCAATCTGCTGAAGTCCGAAATGTAGCTCGCTAGGCTGAGTCTCGATAAGCGCTTGCGGTATCGTGGCATAGTATGCCGGCAAAGGAGCCGCTGCGCCGGTAAGCCTGGCCGGATCGAAGGCATTTAGCAGGCCGGATACCAATGGGTTGGCGTCTGTCGGGCCCTCATTTTTTAAGCCCTGCTTCATCCCAATTCTTACGCCGCGCTCTTCGTCGGGCAACTTTGCGAGAGGTGTGAGTGAGAAAAGCTCGTCGGCTAAGCGTACGACCGAAGATTGATTGCCTACTTCATGATCCACGAAGTTAACTCTGCTGTAAGGCGAGATGAGTAGAAACGGTACTCGAGGCCCGTCAGTCAGGCGCTGCCCGTCCGGTCCAACAGTAATCCCGGGCGGCGGTACGCTGTCGTAATCCCCTTCAGAGTCATCCCAGGTGATTACAATTGCACAATGTTTCCAGTATTTGCTGTTCGCAATTCGATTAATTGTCGCAGCCACCATGGATTCACTAATGCGGGAGTCGGAATATCCTGGATGGTCATCATCACCTAAAAAGTTGGTTGCTGCGCGCCCGGTCGTACATTCTGGCTTTAAGCCTACGTTATTAAGGTACCCGCCCTTCACGTAGAAGATCCCTCGGTGAAGCGAGTTGGCTGCAAGTGCTTTGTAAAGATCATCCAGGCCGTGAAGGTGTTGGCGCATTAGCGGGTTGTTGGCGATGTAGCCGAAATACTGTGGTCCGTTATGATGGGTAATGTACGAAGCAGTGGCGCCGGATGCATCCAGAGGACCCTCAGAAGGGCTCTCCTGGTCATATCCCTCCTCATACCAACCCCAATCGATTGCAGAACCCCCGTGCTTTTGAAGCGCCTTAATATCCTGTTCTACGTCTGCAAGGTCCTCACCAGGGCGCGTGTCATGCTTGGCGGACGAAGCTGCCGTTCCCCGAGCGAGGCTCAGCGGGAGCGATGCGAAGGTAAGGTTGATTTGCGGATTTTTGTCCTTACTGTCATATTTTGCGTAAGGCATGCGATTTTTAGTAGTAGGATCGAGTGCAGAGCCCCAGAATGGATTGTGATCGTCGATTACTGGTACGCCTCGTCCGCCACTCAGTTTTCCATCTGCCTCGTCGGGATGAAGCATCCATTGGGTAACACCAGTTTGCGCGGCAATAATCGCAAGATTACCTGGTGTCGAAGGACCCGTGATCTGCTGGAAGATATGATCGCACAGAACAAACCTGTTCGCGTAGCGCCACAAAAATGGAATGGTGTCACCATCCTCATAGGCCATGGCCAACTCGCCCATCTGTTTGGCGCGCAAAGAGGGATTGCCGGTAGGGGAGAATCGCCGCTCCTCGGTTAGCGCAAACCGGTTCATCAACGGTTTACCATTCTGCACCTTGATTTTGGCAACAATGGACCCATGTGAATGATCGATGTCGTCGGTATCCGCAGCCTGTTGGCTAGGCCCGATGCGAAATGGATGCACCATCGCGGTGGTGCCGTCCGTGTTAAGGATAGGCTGATAAAATCCGGGGGTTTCATTGGCGGGATGGCTGAACAGTCCGTCTGCCCCAGGGAAGGTACCAAAGTAGGAGTCGAATGAGCGGTTCTCCTGGTAGATTACAAACAGGTACTTTACGTGCTGGCGAAGCAGGGAAAGTGTTCGAGCCTGCGACAACACTGGCTCGCGCCGAATTTCTCGCTTCATGCGCAACATTAGCGCATCTGGGTGAACCTTCAGTCGTGGCGTAGCCGCGTTTGCTGTCAGCTGGCTGGCTGCCACCGTAAGCGCCGCCAAGCCTGCAAAATGCGTCCGTATGTTCATAAAACGTCCTTAAGAATGGGTTTCGCCGAGTTGGTATAACGGCATTGCGACTTTAGTTTACACTACACGGGTGTTAAGATATTGTTAATGATATTGGGTACACCATCAGGAGGTATCCTGAACTCAGTCGCTGAATCTCAAAGTACGAGATGCAAAGGAGTTGACTATTGAAGATTGGTATAAACAGGTGGACAATGCCTGGGGCGTGGTCTGTGGCCAAGTGCATTCAGGTAGCGGCAGACAGCGGGTTTGATACTCTCGAACTAAATCTTGAAGAGTCCGGAGATGTGCGGCGCGGCATGCCTAAGCACGAGGCAAACGACATTAAAAAACTTGCTAACGACACAGGTGTTGGATTACCGTCGGTTTCGTGCGGATTGGGATGGAAGTATCCGCTTTCCTCCACGGATGATGCGGTCCAGAAGGAGGGAATTTCCGTTGGCAAGGAACTGATCCAGACGGCAGCGTGGCTTGGTGCAGAGACCGTGCTGCTGGTACCTGGACTGGTTACGGAAAACGTGTCGTACGATGTCGCTTATCAACGGTCACAGGATGCGCTTCGTCAGCTTATTCCTGTTGCGGAAGAACTGGGTGTGGCTATCGGTATCGAAAACGTGTGGAACAGGTTTCTTCTCTCGCCACTTGAATTTGCACGGTATATCGACGAACTCGGAAGCCCTAACGTTGGAGCGTACTTCGACGTGGGCAATGTTCTGGTAACGGGCTATCCAGACCAGTGGATCCGTATCCTGGGAAAACGCATCCGCAAGGTGCACGTTAAGGACTTCAAGTCGGGAATAGGAAACATCAGCGGTTTCTGCAACGTCTTGACTGGCGATGTTCCGTGGGCGCGTACGCTAGCGGCACTAACGGAAGTTGGATACGACGGTCCGGTTACAGCCGAAGTGGAGGGCTACCGGGTATTTCCGGAGTTGGGCCTGCGACACATTGCACAATCGCTGGAAACAATCTTTAGGCCTAACCAATAGCGTCGCACATAAAGAAATACGGGCAGCGCGCGCAGGTTTCATCATTAGGTTTTGGCTCAAACGAGCTCGAACTGGACGACTGTATGAGATCTACTATCTCTGTAAGGTGGTTTAACCGCTTGGTTACGCTGGCTGTCCACTTCTTTGAAATCCCGGGCGATGCGTCAAGGAGATTAACGTACTTCACCACGATCTGCTTGGCGTCTATACCGGTGCATTGTGCGGCTGCATGCCGTACGATCATATGCTTGTTGTCATTCAACGGTTTTCCAGGATAGTCCATTTTAAGGCACCAAACCTCGGCACACTTGCCATCTTCATTCCAGCCCAGAACGCTTGGGATGGTGATGTTGAGGTTACCAATTCTGGTAGTCAGTTTGTGGTCCATCAGTTTGCCGGCGGGTCGCTTAAGTTCGGCCATATTGGCGTCAATCACGTGGGCGGCTGCACGAAGGAATTGCTGCATTGCGATATTACCGTCTTGACGAGATTTGCATCCATTGTCGTATCGCTCGGCAACTCCTTCGCGTAGCGGCTCACCGCTGCCCCAGGTCCGCAGAACGGTATACACGGCGTTCCAGAGCTCCCTATACTCCGTGTTTTCTGTGGGTGGTGTGAGCCTTAGGAGGTGAGCGTACGCAAATTTCCGAGGGCAGGCTTCGAAATCTTCAAGCGCTCGGATGCTTAGTTCGCTGCCTTCGAATCCTGGCAGATGCAGAACGCCGGTACTTGTGTGTGATACTGGCTGCGAGCCGTTGGCGGCACCAACCTCCGTCAGAATACCCAGCAGCGGGATAACGTAGCGGCAAGGAGGAGTGTCACCACGTTCTTTGTTTCCATCCCTTCCTGTAGGTGACAGTAAGACCAGGCAATCTCGAGCTCGGGAAGCCGCTACGTAAAATAGCTCGTTAAGATCATCCTCAAACCTGAGCGCAGGCGGTACCTGCACCATCGCCGAATTATTCGGTTGTTTGAACTGTTTCTCGTTTAAATTGGGAACGTACACCACACTAAACTCCAACCCCTTAGCCTGGTGAATGGTCATTAAGTTTAGTGTGTTCCCGCCTGGAGGAACTGAACTCATCGCGCTGTTTGTGTCGGCTCCATTTTGGATAGAGACTCGAGCCTGCAGTAGAAAGTCTTGTCGCTGTTGGACTGCCGACATGCCCGTTTCCACGTTGTGTGCGGCGGCTGCCATTTGCAACAGCGCTTTTACGGCGCTACAGGAGGGGAGTCGATGTTCTGGTGGTCCATTTAGCAGGCGAGTAATGAAGGATCGTTGGTCGATAATGAACCGGGCGAGGAAATGCCACGTACCCATGTGATTTAGTTGCTCGCAGGTGCCCGCAAGACTTTGAATTGTTGCGGTAAGACCACTCTGTACACCCGGTATGACATCACCTGATACTGCGAGGGCGTTGGACGCCGCTACTGCTGCCTCACAGGCGATCATCTCCTCGTCTATATACTCAACTTCGTAGAGCTCAATCGCGGTACGCATGGCGTAAAACTGTCCAACTGAAACCTGTAGGAGTGCCACGAGCTGCCGAATTTCCCTGCGCCGGAACAGCTGTCCAGAATGGGCGGTCGCAATTCCAGCTTGTTCAAGGCAATGTGCAATGGCTGCAGCTTCGCGATTTGTTCTGCACAGAATAGCCTGACTGCCGTACGGATATCCTTTCTGGCAGTACTCTCTAATCAGTTGGATCAGCGTTTCATTCTGGGCCAATTCGTTTGCAGGTCTTACTAGATACGAACCTGCGTAAGGCATAGACGACCGTATGGCGTGGTACTGTTCTGTTGGCGTTGTAAGCTCCGATATGACAGAAACGATCTGCGGCACGGCTCTGTAGTTTGTACGCAGACTGTACGCCGGATGAGTTTGCTTTTCTGGATCAAGCAACTCACCGTTACCTGCGCCTTGGAAGTGATAAATCGCCTGGTGCCTATCACCAACCAACCAATGAGATCCGTGTGGCCCTTCCAGTTTCGAAAGCAGCGATGCTACCGCGGGACTTACGTCTTGAATCTCGTCCGCAACAAGGTACGGAAACTGGCTCTGCAGCCTCCTTTGCGTTTCAGGACGTTCCTCCAGCAATGTAACGGGCAGCAGGATAAGATCACCATAATCTAGCAACCCCTTTGCTCGCAACAGTTTATCGTACCGTTCATAGACCAGGGACGCCTCTACCGATCGTTGTGCCTTTATCCAGCTCTCATCGCTTGCGTTGGCAAGTTCGTCCTGTGCTTCGAGCTGATAGTCACTGTATTTCACACCTCGCGACTTTGCTAGCGATATGCACTTCACTATATCCGCTAGAGCAATGACCGGATTATTAAGCGTTGCCAGATAGCGGAGCCCAAGTGTATCAATGTTTTCCAGCAGCAGGTGCACTGCCTGAGTGAGACCAAGTACACGAGGCGTATCTGGTATTTGCAAATCGGCACCATACTGCCGTAGAATTTCCAGGCCAAATGCGTGGAAGGTTCCTACCCAGGGCAGGTGGGCTGATTCACCTAAAACTCTCCTAAGTCGATAGCCGATCTCGTTGGCCGCACGATTGGAAAATGTAAGGGCCGCTATAGACTCCGCTGGCACATTTCTTTCTTCGACAAGCACCTGAATCCTCGTCGCCAGTGTGAGAGTTTTGCCTGTACCCGGTCCGGATCGTACTATCACCCGCGGCTCCGACGCGCGCGCTGCTGCCAGCTGGTGGTTGTCGGGTCCGGTGATAGGGTGAGACGAAGGCAAATCTTTCGCGTCTGTGTCAACCGTAAGAAGCGCGAAGATCAGTTGCTGGAGAACGAGATTCTCCTCGACGCCCACAAGCTCAGCGATCTCTGAACAGTTTAGGTGATGCTTGAGGTATGCCTCTCGAAGCAATGGCGCGGGCATCAGGAGTTCGCGTGCGAACAGATTGGCCTCGCGTTCGCGCTTCTCCTCGGGGCTGTACGGTATTTCGGTTGGGCCAGAACTTGTCAGGTCCGTTTCGTTGTTTACAGCAATGAGCGCTGGTTCATGCAGGTGGTCACTGTTGACGTCGCTATGTAGGCGATAGTGTGCGAACTCGTGTGCAATTACAAAATTGCGACTATCAATCGGCAAAGAGTCACGAACAAGAATGTAGTTAAACTCCCTATCATAGAGCCCCACGGCACCTTCAAGTAGCGTGTCAGAGTCAGGCATGGCGTGTACGTTGAGGCCAGTGAGATCCTTAGCAGCTTCCCACAGAGCGGTGGCATTTACCAATTTAGGTGCGGCACAACCCTGATGTTTACACAGCTCCGAATGCCAGCTCCTGGCTTGCATCACGATGGGCGACCAATCTGACATAGTAACCTCTTCTAGTTCCCGATAGAATGTGCAGTGCGGTGACCAGAAAGACGCAACGTTACCTGCAGATCGTCTTCCACTTCTCTCGAAATTCGTCCGGTAGGTCCGGTGACGAAGTTACGGCTTGTTCGAAGGCCAATCTCTCGGCAGGCGGGGCTACCCTAGTGTATCGTCGGTACATAGCTCCAGACGGCACGTCAGCCTCTTGCTGAAGGTAGGCAAACACCTGTGCCGCCGTGCAGTTAAGCGCCTTGCCCAGGCGTTCTAACAACAGGACAGGCACAGTATCGGCTGCAATTTGCCGCCGGTGCAGTCGCGTGAGCAGCATAGGGCTGATTCCACAGGCTTCGGCAACCCTTATGGCTTCGCTCCTCCTATCGTCGCCTACGGGAATCAAGCCATAGATCGGTGGAAGTTCCTGCGCAGTCCTAGCGGGCGGCAAAAGATCGCTAACCACAGCCTTGCCGATTTTTTCAGGTTCTTCGGTTTTATGTGTTGACCATATTTTGGTGCTGCTATACATCTCGGCACCTGGTAATACCCTGTTCAATTTACAATCTTCCTTGTGACGCTGGATTGTCGGTTAGATGGATAAAAGTAATCTGAAAACTTTGCCCGCGAATAGCCGTCCGCTCGTGCCAACTGGGTCACTGTGAACGGCGTTAGGCCGATCAAGTCTCCAGCCACTTCTGCTTCTCAACTTCCGACATATCGGAAGCCATTGCTATTGCCTCGTTGAACGAGAGCACAACTGCCGATGCGCCAGCAGGCAGTTCTGATTTTTCGCTGGTGCCGCTCTCTGCGCTGTTACTACCCCCTGCGGAGCTGGTTGCCTCATAGCTGGGAGTTTCGCCTTCCGCGACATTATCTACCAAACCCCGTGACTCGCGTTTGTACATGGCGGTTTGCAGTCTTGGCTGGGGTGCTTTCATTAATTCAAGGAGAGTATCGACCTTCGTGTTAACTGCTTGAGCAAACGATACAAGAAAAGGCACTGGTGCCGTTAGTGGATCGACCTCACCTCTCAGTATTCGTGCGATGACAGTAGTTCCCACCTTAAGCTTCTTCGCAACGTCGGCAGGTTTTGACTGGGCCGCCGCGAGAACATCGCGTAATGAACTGACACGAGGTACATCAACATCGACAGGCTGCTCATCATCCCGCAGTATTGCCCAGTCGAGGGGCTGTTCGACGATGGTTTCTAGCTCTGCCAGCTCCATAACAGCTTCGACACCTCCCTGGCGAAAGGTCAATTCCCACCACACTATGTGGCTGTGCAACTCTTCGTGTTCTACAATCCATTCCACAAGTGGTCGAGGCGATGGCCGTTGGCGATCGGTGAGCCACAACTTGCGAACGATATCGAGGCTCTGTTCGTCTCGTCTGCCCTCGTAATTATCTTTCATCATCGTGTCCCCTCTTCAGGTTGGCTGCTATCACGCGATCAGCTTTGTCTCGCCCCTGTTTTAGGAGTGCTGTACACTGTTTAAGCGAAATTCGCATCTCGTGAGCTATCTCCTCGTAACTATAGCCTTCAGAAAACAACCGAAATGCAGCGACCTGATCGTTACTCAATTGGGAAAGGATATCAGTACGTAAGTAGTCCCAACTATCGACACTACTATACTCCGATGTACGATGATCGCGAGGAAGACTATTACACTCCGTCTCATCCTCAATGTCTAGCATCGTGACGATATCAGGGCGGTTTTTTGTAAAATAACTCCCAACGGCAGACTTGAACCTCATATCAAGGGCGTAATTAAACTTGCACATCCACATATAGGTCCCGTTTGCAATTCCTTTCCACATCTCGACAGTTATGTCTTGTAAAATGTCCTTCCTAATTACTATCTGCTCATCCTTATGTCTGGCTATGGGTATTCTGTTGACCTTGGCAACGACCCAGTGAATGCGTTGCCAAAGAATTCGCCATAGATCATCGCATGGCTGATGCAACTTAATTTTAGCCCAGCAGTGTAGAACGTGGGCTATCGTCTCTAAATCCATATAGTCGGGATCAGTGGGATTGGTGATCCGAGCACGTCTCAGAACTGTGCTCGGTGACTGCTGCTGGGCTAGGAGTTGAGCGGCTAGCCGCTCGGGCTTACAGTCGCACTTTCCGTTTGGGCCATGTGGGAGAACTCTATCAACCGGAAATAAACCATCTTGAGACATTGCGAATACTCCTACGCGTAGAATAGGCAGCCGCGGCAACGAGGTCACTGAGATAATTCCGCGGTTCCACTTACTTAATATCGCCCTGTTAGATAGATTTCGGGTGCCACGCAAATTTCTTCAAATAAAATATTGCACAAAACAGCCGAGGTGTTGAGTGAGGATACACCGAACCCCTGTTTTTATTTCGGAACGGTAACCTTGTAGACGTCTGCATCTGGGTTGCTGTAGACGCGTTGAAGGTACGAGGGAAGCGGGATAAGTCCACAGAACATCGGTGCCAGTTGTGGGGCTGAGGTATCTCCAGGATCCTTTTGCGAGAATATCAGGTATTGAACTCGCATGCGCTGAAGCATCTTGAGGCGCTGTTCATCTGTTGTTGTGGGGAGGGCAAATCGCACAATTCGTGCAAGTTTACCACCATAATTGGGGGTTTCGCCCCAGTGACCGCAATAGACGTGTCGGCCTGTAATTCCTGGAAGAAAGCACGCATCCGACATGTCGGTGGGGGCAAGTTTTTGATCGCCATAAGGAGTCGTGATGAGACGTACCCACGGGAGAGGCTGTATCGCAGCGTTTTGAGGTGTGTTCTGCTTTATCCAGCGCATTGCTGCGAGTTCACCCGAAGTGAGGTACGGTCGCTGTTGTCCGGTTTGCACTAGATCTGCACTTGCGTCCTTAACGTCTCTCAGTAGAAAGCGCACGTTGGTAAGCGTACATACAACGAGTAAAGCAGTTTGGCATACAGCCCTAAACTGCGGCGTACTCTTGCGCATGCGCCAAAAAAGCCATGCGGCGCCTAACCCGGCCAGAATAGCCATTGGCATGTGCTCACCCTGCAGCATCTTGCGCTGAAATGCCACAGGTATGTACGCTGCCGCCATCTGCATCATTACCCAGCACGCCAGAAATACGATGGACTGTTTCGAAGTACCGACCGTTGCCTGTAATGAAGGACCTTCCGACGCTGTGTTCGCCCCGCAATAGTAGTCTCTAGCGCAAAGAATTACGGGAATAAGCGCCAGAAGAAACAGGACTCCGTACCCTAGTATTACCCACATTGGCGATGCCGAGAGGGTCGCCACGGCTGCGCGATCGTGAAATACTTTGTTGGTATGCAGTTCCCAGGCTATAACTGCCACACCGGGCAAGGTTATGATGCCCGCCACTGCGGCGCGGACAATGTCACCAAAATCGGTGCGCCGATTCGTAACCGCGCTAACCACTAGGTATGCTGCCCACGTGAGAGCGATGCCTACAATATCATAGGTATGCGCCAGGCCGATCAGTGCACCACCTAATCCCGCATAAACTGCACATTTCATGCACTTCTGACGGTGAGACCGTATTAACTGCAGTATGACGGCTGCCTGCAACCACATGGAGAACATAAACAGAGGACTGAGATAGAGTGACAAAAACGTGATGGCTTCGGGTTGCCAGGTATCAACCGGTGTAGAGAAAATGGAAGCGCCTGTCGCAGGCCAAAGGCCTGGTAGCCAGCCTAATCCTGCACCGAAACAGAGTAGCAGAAATGCCCACTTTCGCGCAGCAGTGTCGGCAATGAGCTCGCATATCAGCCGCCAGCTTGTGTACAACATTATTGCGCCAAAGACAAGGCGCGAAAAGTGGAACATCGTGATGGGCTGAAGATGGGTGATTCCGGCGATTACGCCGAGAGTGTAGAAGAGCGGATTGGCCAGCATTGCTGGTTGGGAGTCTGTGGTAAAAAGGTTATGCTGAGCAAGTGAGCCATGCATTGCCTGGCGCATCCAGGACAGATACACGCACGCATCATCCAGGTTATAGCCCAGCCACATATAGTGCCTACCGTGGGACTGCAAGAAGCCGATCAGATACGGAATCGAGCTTAAGATGAGTGCTAGGCATATAATGGGTAGTGCGAATTTACGGAACTCGCTACGCGAGTCGGCTTCAGCAGAGGTCACTACGCGTTCTGCCCGTTGCGGCTGTTCTTGTGGGATTCCCGAAAATTGGATATTTCCGCTTCGCCTTCCATAATGCCAATCTCTACGTGGTAGTGGCGCGTTTCGCCAGGCGCCAGCACTGCCAGTGTGCCAGCCTCCCGTTCTCGCGCCCTGCCCAGCACGAGGCAGTTTGCGGGCTCCATTCCAAGTACGTACGTACCTTCGTCAAGCATCTTCCATTGGATAAATCGTGGAAATTCGTCGGTAGAGAAGCGGCAGTAGACGCCAAGGCCGGTTGAGCCATTGATAGTATGGTTGGGGTTTATTACTGCAGTGGTAACCGTCTTTTGATCTTTACCGAAACGGTGAAAGTAGCACTTTTCATTATATCCAGGTTCCGGTGAGTGCAGCCGATGCCATGTTTCGAGGCCGTTCGCGGCCTCAGCATCCCGCGGTTCCGTCTCAATAGATGGCACGCATAGTTCCGCTGTTTTGTCTACCACGGGGTAGCCAATGTTAATGTGGTACAGAAACATATGCTCCGCGGGTTTGTGTGCAAGATTTTCTACCGCATCGTGCAACTGGATCGTTCGAGATCCTAGCCTGGTGGTGATGGTACGCGTTAGCTCCAGGTTCTCACCAAATACGGTGGTTTCGCGTACCTTGCCGCGCACCGTGATGATATAGTCGTTGCCTACCCAGGTTCCCTCGCCTACCGCTCCGCTGGCTGGAAGATTACTCACCCTACCGTGAAGTCCCAGAAATCTATCTCCATCGCGACCCGCCGCGCCAGCGTAACTCATACCACACGTAGTGAGCAGGCCGCCTTGAAACGATCGCAGCCATCCCAGTCCGTTTTCCGCCTCTGAATTGAAATAGGCCGGATGAACGTCTCCCGTGGATGATTGCCAGGCTAGCGATCTGCCGCAGTAGCGCGCCGACGAAATATCCAGGCCTCTATCGGCAAGCACATCGAATTCCAGACCGGAGCCCGTGTACACTTCAAAAACGCGTAGGCCACCCTCTGTGCCACCTTCACGCCTAACGGTGCGCACGCCTGCCAACTGGCGAATGTCGCCCACGCGCGCGACGATCTCTTCACGGGTTAATGCCTGGTTGAAAACCGTAGCCATTCTGTTGTTTGCTCCTGCAATTGGTGCGATGTTGTTACGCCAGATTTAGTTCGTTGATGCTGCGGGCATTTCCTTCCCCACAGCGTCTCGAGGGAACAGAAACGGTTCACCAGTAGTCAGTTTACCTGCATACCTGACACAGTTGGCTTCGTAATACGTATATAACAATTGTACTGAAATAGATTTCAGCATGCTGCCGGTTTAGCATCTATGCTGCAGCTGGTATGCATCACTAATGTAACGGAAGGAATCGATTATGACAAGAGTGACTAGCACCAAACAGTTCACTGGCACTCACACTGTACTGGCGCGCTTCGCTACCACTGTTGCGCTTGTTGCTGCCGCGATGCCGGCCATGGCGGGCCGCATTGTTCTGAAGTCGGGAACTGTTCTACCCGTGGATCTCACCACGGGCATCAGTTCCGCAACTGCCGCCAAGGGCGATGTATTTACAGCAATAGTGCGCAAGGATATCGTGGGTCAGTACGGGCTGCCGGTGGGCACTCGCGTTGACGGTTATGTTCGAGATGTTCGTAAACATCGGGGCAACAGCCCGGGAATGCTCGATCTCGCCTTCAGGCGAGTGCGATTGCCTAATGGTCAGGCATACCCGATAAACGGCTCACTCATTGGTCTTGACAACAAGAGTGTAATTCGCGAACCAAATGGAACGTTGAGGGCAACACCAGGGAAGGGTACCTCGCGCTTAACCTACGTAGGCTACGGCGCAGGCGCGGGCCTCATTGTTGGGCTGTTGACCAAGCATGCATTACCTGCAACGATTATTGGAGGTGGACTGGGGTATTTATACGGCGCCCTGCAGCACGGCAATAAGCCCCAGGTTCGAGACGTGGTACTTAAGAAGGGCACAGAGATCGGTGTCCGGCTGGATAGGCAAGTCGCTTTCAGCGGGTCTGAAGTTGGGAATAACGTAGTAGGAAGCGCATCTGGTTACCGAGTAGGGCAGAGCGGCCTTCATCGGTCAACCAATAACTCGCTGCCTGCAGGAAACGGCAACAGTTCTAATTTTAGCAACAACGGCGGAATGGGTATTGGTGTACTTGTTAACGGTAACAATGTGAACTTCACATCTAACGCGCAGCCTATTTCCAGTCACAATACGATCTTGGTTCCGGCCGCCCCTGTACTGCATGAAATGCATACCAGGTATAGCTACAACGGATCTTCCAAAGTATTGGATATTCGTGGAGCAAAAGGAACTGTGCGCATTACCGCCGGAAGCCGCATCGCGGTAATAAATGGAACTCGAAGAGCTTGGCTCGCTGCTCCGGCACAAATGTTGAACGGTGCGTTCTACGTACCCATGCAGTTGTTCAAACTCATAACCAATTCGTCTGTATCGTACGACAGCGGTAGTGAAACGGTAGTCATTGGCAACTAGTTAGCTCTAACCACTGTTACAGCATTTGCAACTTGCCCGTGCCAGCGTTGAGCCGCTGGTGCGGGTTAGTTGCTATTTTGGTATTAGCGACGAGATCAGCCGTTGATTGGGCCGAACGCGGGAAGCATAAGGTGCATTCACGGGGAGACCTGGCTAATCGTTAAGCACTTAAGTTTGGGGGAGCCCCCATGAAGGGGCGTAAGAACGCAACTATGGCTTAGGTTTAAGTGCACAATATGACGACAACCCTGTGTAATGATATGTATGACTGGCGGCGAACGGAAACGATAGAAAGCATTGCAATGGACGACGCCCTCCCCAGGCAACATCGGAGATTAGGAGAACTACAAATGCAAGCGGATGGACAGGTGAGCGACATCGACGTATGGCGCGAGGTGCAGCGTCAATATGGGCAGGCTGCGGCCATTGTACTAGAGGGCAGGGGCGAGGCATGCTGTGCTACAGGCAACGTGGGTACCGGAAAGAACGGTCAGCAAAGAGATGTGATTACGCGCGACCTGTATGACGCAGTGCAAACAGGCGACCTTCCACAGTCAGCGTTGCTAGCGTCTTTGGGGTGCGGTAATCCTACCGCACTGGCTGAGTTGGCGCCAGGTGAGCACGTGCTGGACCTGGGCAGCGGCGGGGGAATTGATGTTCTTCTAAGCGCGCGCAGAGTTGGACCAACTGGATTTGCGTACGGCTTGGACATGACCGACGAGATGCTTGAACTTGCCGAGAGAAACCGGTTGGAAGCGGGTGCCACCAATGTACGGTTCTTGAAGGGTCAAATAGAGGAGATTCCGCTACCCAACGACAGCGTGGACGTAATCATTTCAAATTGTGTGATCAATCTTTCGGCAAACAAACCTCAAGTTCTTCGTGAGGCGTTTCGTGTGCTAAAACCAGGGGGCAGATTTGCAGTGAGTGATGTGGTGCTTGAGCGCGAACTTCCGGAGTTAGTCAGGCAGGACATGGCTGCGTACGTCGGATGCGTCGCAGGGGCGTTGCTGAAATCGGACTACCAACAGTATCTGCTGGATGCCGGCTTTACCGATGTCTCGTTTGAGGTGACACGCACATATACGCTTGACGATCTAGAGGGCAGTTCCTGCTGCAGTTCAAATGTAACAGGGTTAAGTGATGAGGCACGGGCTGCCATGGACGGTGGGGTAACCAGCTGCTTCGTGCGTGCAGTCAAACCGCCCCTTAGCTGAAAACCATCGCCGGGTACGTAACGCGGCATACGTGGTTGCCGCGTTACATGTGGTGGCAACGGTGATTTTAAGGTTGTGCGCGCGAGCCAGACGAACTTTTCATGACCACGACTTGCACAAGAACAGACAAAAATGGCATCAACTGGCAGACTTTTCTTCCACTCAATGTTATTTAAAATGTGTAACGAGCAACAACAACATATCATGGAATTGGGTTAGGTATTATTACAGGCGTGCTACCCCACTGCTTAATCGGAGAATAATATCTAATGAAACGATGTTATGCCAGAAGCAAGAACCACACGAAGTACCCAACAACCCGCCTAGTCGGTCTTATGGCTGCGCTATGTACAACCGCCACGTTTGGCCTGCCGTCTGCCAAGGCGGCCGGAACGCCTAATGCTTATGAGGCGGGTTATCTCATTGTGCCCATTCCGGGCCGAGTATCTCTTACTTACGACCAGGGCTTTTCGCTTTACGTACCCGCATGGCCGCTGTTAAGCTTCTACCCAGGAAGGCAGTTTCAGAGCGGATTACCAGGAACCTGGATGTTTGCTCAGCACCGCCAGAAAGCACCGAAGCCGGTGTATTCCGATGTAGAAGGCGGATTAGGCTGGTGGCGCGATACCCGCTTTGCAACCATAACACCGAAATTTACCATGGGTGGGGTGGGGCCCAATTTCACGGAAGTTGCGCAGGGACCAGGTGCTGGGGCAGGAACCTGGAAACACCCAATGGGCAAGTACGGTGTAGCACAGCTAAGCCCGTGGTTGCTTTTCCCACCAGACGGGCTGAATATTCGGCAGGGCGCAAGTGGCGGCCTCGTTGGTTATGGCTATTTGAACCTGCCGCTTCTCGGTGGACCCGGTACTGTGGGTGAGGAGCACATACCTACCCGTAATCACTGTTGGACACTTTTTCTCAATACTGGTAACTTCAAAGGACCCGTGGCATTCTTTACCCCGTACTACTGGGCGCACTTTGGAAAGAAATATCCAGATCTAGTAGGTCATCTTCTGGACTCAAAACCCGCACAACCTAATCGCGCCGTGCAGATGGAGACGCAGTACATTCCTTGCCAGGTCGCCCAAGATTCAGCAGGTAACTGGTGGGCAAGAGTGGCCCCAACGCGCTTTCCGCTTAACGATGGTATGTCATCTGCGCTGGTACACCGAGATACCGTCTACAATAAATCAGCACTTTGGAATGCTGTAAATTCCTGGTTTTCAGGAGGACCGTCAGCGTCTGGAGCCATCGATCCTGCCGGAGCACTGCAGCGTCCAATGGCGCAACATGGATATTCCACATGGGAGATCCGAATGCCCGCTGGGAATGGAAAGTGGACTAAGGCACCAGTTGCTTGGAATATGTTCGCAACACCCGCGCTTCTCGGTCCCCACACTTATGGTTACCGATGGTTGAAGGGTATTGTAAAGGAAGGGCGTGGAAAGAACGCATTGGTTACTCTGCCGCAATACTACCGGTTGGAGTCGGCGTCAAACAGGCAACCGAGTCGCTGGGTGCCGGTGCCAAAATCCACGGTTCCATCGGAAACTCACCTGCAGGAAATTGTGTGGCGCACACCAAGGCAGGCGCCTAGCCGCCCGTTCATCACGCCAACCGCGCCCGATAGCAGTTGGAAGTCACCAGGGCCGGCTGCGGGGCCCTACACTGCGCGTCTTGGGGATGGTACAGTGCTGACCTACTACTGGTACAAATTCGATCAACAACCCGCAATAATGCACGCTGGTTTAACTACAGACCAGCGGCATGCACTGCAGTTGCGTGTAGAAAAACTCCAGCGGAACTGGACGCGCAACAGAAACTACCTTCAAGCACCAGGATTTGGCAGGTTGGCTGACGTTGACCCGGCGCTAATTGTGAATCCACCCCGCCGGCTAGGCGTGGGATATGTACCTATCGTCACAGCACAAAACCGTCCAGTAAAGCGCTGAAAACCCGGCATTTTTAACCGATGGGATTACGGTTGGCAGGTCTTAAGTTGGGAACGGTTTTCTGGTTCGATAATTTTCTCGTTGCATCTACGGTCGAATACCTCTGCTCGCCTATAGGCTGGTTGAAAGGCGAGCAGAGGTAGCCTCATCTGCTAGGATTTAGTTGTTGGTGGAGGTGGTGAATTCGGTCTACTTGGGGGCGGAGGCAGCGACTTCTGCTTCTTCATAAAAGCTGACACTGCGTTTGCTGGCATTGGCGGTGCCTTACCCGATAGTTCCTTGGCTTCGCTGCCAGATAGATGGCTGCCGTTTTGGCATCCCGCGAGCACAAATAGTGTCCCGATGGTAATGATCCCACGCCATAAATATTTTCGATTTAGCATTGTACTTCTCGCTGAATGAATTTCCTCTGCCTGTTTCAACGTGGCAGGCAGAGGAGTAAGGAATAACAGCGGTCCCTAATTACCTGGTTGCGTCCCACATGTTGTTCTGTGGCTGGGTAGTAGGATTGGGATTTGTCTCCGCAGGGTTCATCGACTTAACGTGTCCATCGGCAAAGGCGAAGTTTGCCTGATTGTTATGTAGTGCAGTAACTGCACCGTTCGGTCCTAGCCATGGGCTTGTTGTGTTCACCGGCATGTTCCCTTCAGGAATCTCTCCCGGTGAGTTGCCGTCCCACCAGTTTACATTGGTGAACATACATCCTGGTCCAAACCAATACGAATTGCCCGTAGTATCAACACCGGTGTTTCCATTGCTTAACAAAGCTGGAACATTCTCTTTTTCAGCAATCAAAATGGTTTGAGCTGGCATGTCAATGCGGGCATCGCTGGTCGTCGTCTGCCCCATCCACCCTTGAGACATACCCATGATCCCGTTGACGTCCCATTTTCCCGTGCCATTGTTATAAACCATGTATCCGTTTGACGCATAGGAGACAAGCGGGCCCATCCAGGATTGGTAACCGGATGGTGTGGCTCGAGGATCGTCGGGACATAGCAGCACATTTACGTCCTTCACATAGGGCTGTATGATGTAATACCAGCTATCGGCATACCACTGATTTTGCAACCCAGTGGGGAATGTCTCGTCGTAGTCCTGCACGTACATTAACGTTGCAGTTCCAAGCTGCTGCATATTTGAGACGCAAGAGATTGCCCGTGCTTTCTCGCGTGCCTGAGCAAACACCGGAAAGAGTATAGCAGCTAGTATTGCAATAATTGCTATAACAACCAGTAGCTCAATAAGTGTAAAACCACTGCGTTTCATGTTATTCTCCGTATATTAGTCTCACGACCGGTTAGCGGCAGGGTGGCGCTGTAGATTTGCGTACCACAAGAGTAGCCGGTAAAAGAACCTGGCGAGGTGTGGTATCACCTGCAATGCGCGCGAGCAGAAACTCTGCGGCGTGCATTCCTATCTCTGTAAATGGCTGCCTTATGCTGGTTAGCGGGACAGCCGTGGTGAGGGCTATAGGTACATCATCGATGCCCGTAACAGACATCTGATCTGGTACGGTAACACCAATTTCATTCAGTGCCTGCATTGCGCCCACGGCAATGGCATCACTTGCGCAGCATAGTGCCGTAGGCCAAGAGCTCATAGGTTTGCTAAGGATGTGGCGGGTAATTTCGTAGCCAGATGCCGGGTTGTACACACCTGGAATGATCTGAAAAAGGTCTTCTGATAAACTCACGTCGCCGAATGCTCGTCGAAATCCCTTCTCGCGCAGCAGTGAACTCGTCTGCGTTGTGTCTCCAGACAGAAGGGCAATTCGCTTATGCCCTAGGCCAAGTAAGTAGGTAGTCATCTCATACATGGCCAACTCGTTATCGATGTCGACACTGGCGACAAATGGATCGGGCTGGATCTCATTCACAACCACAACAGGCATGTCCCTTTCCTTAAACTGCTGTACGAAAGCACTCTTGGCGGGTGGTGCAACGACGATTAACCCGTCGCACCGTCCGTTGCAGAAGAGCGGGATATTTGCCGGTACATCCTCCCATTTGTGTGAGGTGAAGAGAGTCGCCGCTTGAGAATAGAGCGCGCAGGCTCCAAGAATTCCGTGCAGGATAGAGATGAAGTAATAGTCCGTGGCAGCTGCGTCGAGGTATGTGTAGATAATGCCGAGCGTATCCATTTTACGACGAGAAAGCCCGCGTGCAACGGCGTTAGGTTGATAGTTCAGCCGTTCTGCGGTTGCCAGCACCTTTTCCCGTGTGCGCCTGCTCACAGGTCGTGGTCCGTTATTCAGTACGTAGGACACTGTGGAGGGCGAAACTCCGCTCTCACGCGCCAGGTCCTTTATCGTCGTTGACATCGTGATGTATCTTCTGCTAGATAACAATTTCGAACCGCTTCGGAAAAGTACATCGAAGCGTTTCGATGTACATGAATAGTATAACACTCGTTTGCCACAGTGTCAACAATAAATGCACAAATATCTCAACATTCTTCCAGCATGAACAAAGCGAATACTTATATTACCAAGCACCTGCGCATGTCACCCATATTGCTACGGTACAGCGATTTTGGAACGTTACCAGTAGGTGCTTGCTGATTTAACTTAGCACCTAGGTGCATCCAGGTTTGTACGCTTGGGACGAGACCGAGGATTAAACCATTGCAAATCTTGTAGTAGTTGGCATTGATCCATCGACCGAAAACTAGTCATCGTCTGTTACACCTGGGTTTGGATGCTAATTCGACAACGTGGCAAATACTAAGCTCCATGATAACGCATTTGAGGCAGCGGGTTGCCTGCAGATCTATCCTTATATAAAACAACGTCGATGGAATCGCTTGTGTACGAATTTGATTTGAGCGAGCCATCCTTTACAAACCCAACCTTGATATTGTTGACCCTACCGCGTCGTTCGCAACTCACTTCAAAGTCCGTTACTGCATTCTGTAATTTCTGGGGAGCGTTGTTTCTGTAATGGGGATAGACACAACATCGATTTTTCACTAGATTGAACTAACACAACCTCGGCAGAAATCTCGAATACTCATCTGGCAATTTGTTCTGTGGGCACCATTAACTTAAAAGGAGATGTTTCGGCGAGCACTGCTAATCTGGTTGCACCATGCGCGCCTTCGAACTTCAACGACTTCGATGAGCACTAATGAGTCGTTTTTCAACGCTCCAGCTACTTTTGTGCTTGCACCCGTTAACTGCTAGGAGTACGCACCGCAACCGGCTTGAAAGGCATGCCGCTGTAACACCGTACTATAACTTGCGTTATAGTAGCATACGTGCTATAACGTAGGCTGATGATTTTGCTGTGGCAACCGGTCTAATTCAAGGTTTCACACAAGCTATGAAGTCAGAAGTTATCGATAAAATGTAGGTTTATAGGAGGTTCGCATATTGAAACGGTGGCTACTGCTTACTGTAATCGTTGCTGTTCTAGGGGTTGGATGTCCCGTAACCGCCTTATGCCAGGGTACTCCTGGTAATGAGGTATTGTCGGACTCTAAAGCAGTGATGAAGCACCTTCCTGGCGTCGCAATTGTAGTGGAAAATCTCGACAAGGACGCCCTGGATACCGGCTTGAACACAGAAATTCTCGAAAAGTATACAGAACTTAAGTTGAAGGCGGCAGGCGTTAAGGTGCTAACCCCGAAGGAGAGCCTTGCGCTTCCAGATCAACCATACATCTACCTGCGTCTTACGGTAGTTAAAATACCTAAAAGTACTGTCATGATTTACACGTTCGATGTCAAACTGGATGAGACCCTGCGACGAGAGAGTGACCACACCTTGATTACGGGGAGCACGGTATGGTCACAGCAATATACAGGTGCTGTAACGTCGAAGGTTTTCCCTAAGGCGGTGCACGATGTTCTCCGGGATTTTCTGATACAATTTGCAAAAGCATACCACACCGAGAACAGTGCGAAGTAGCAGGGACGCGAATCCTAAGTAGACTTCGTCGAGAACATCTCAAGCTCTCGACGAAGCTACTATGTGTAAGTCAGGATACGATCGCTTTCACCTGCTCCAGAACCTCTTGTGGCTCCATGCGTTGAGTGTAATCTGACTCCACAAACGCATAATGGACGGTGCCGTTCGTGCCTATTACGAATGTCGCGGGGATCGGCAGCTTATATGAATTGTCGCCATTATATGCAGGTATATCAATACCAAACTGTGCATAGATCGGTCGTAGTTGCTCGGCAAGTTCAAAGACCAGACCCAACTGTTGGCATACCTTGCAGCCTATGTCGGTAAGTACCTCAATTTCTGCTCCATTGCTCAGGGTAGTCTGGATGGCTTTGTCGGGCAGTTCTGGCGACATGCCGATGAGCGTTGCTCCTAATGCATTTAGTTGAGGAATGATGTTTCCCAGTGCACGCATCTCCATATTGCAATAGGGGCACCAACCGCCTCGGTAAATGCTTAATACCACGGGACCGTTCGCAAGTAGGTCATAAAGCCTTCGCGACTTGCCAGTTTGATTTGGCAGCGTGAAATCCGGTATCTTATCGCCGGCCTTCATTGCACGAGCTGCCAGGCCAGATGCCTCCAGCTCTGCAGTGCATTGCGCCATGAGCGCCCTAACGTCTGAAGGGACTCTTTCTGATATTTCACGTTGAAAATCACGTATCTCATCCATCAATGCATTCATTCCAGTCTCCTGCTTCTTAGAATTTTTCAGCAATAATATTCGATCGCTGCAGAAGTTCTTGCGACGGACTGGTTACAGGCGTTTCCTTAGAGGTTCACGCATAGAACAAGGCGTAAAGGTTGGTTGGTTTATATTCGCCCGGTGTAGATGGGATGAGAAAATTTGAGCACAATTTTACATGCCTGTTTGCCCGAACGAGCGGTGCATTAGCCTTTTAGAGCAAGTACTACGCCTGGTGAGAATCGGTAATTACCACTTGTAGACGTCGGACAGAGAAGTAGCAACGGGAAGCAATAGAGCCGTAATAATGCACTGCATGGCGAGCACAGCGATCGTCCTGGCGCATTTTAGTTGTACGGTCTGCGACAGAATCATGAGCCTGCGGCTGCAGGGTCGGGAGCTTCGCTTTTACGCGTTTCACAACAGTAGTGAACAATTCGTCGGCAATCCGCGTGATATTGTCCGCCGCGCGTAAACACAGCGCACGGCGGAAATCTCCAGTGGATGACTTACGGCTCTACGGTTTTATCACGTTGATGTTGTCGAACGGGAGTTGTAGGTACGGGGCCGTACTTTCAACTGAAAAGCTGCCTTGATCGACGATGCCCAGCCGTGGAGCGTTTTCTGGTGCATTCAGACATTCTAACTGCGGACAGAAGTGCAGGGATATCTGCCTCTGCTGGGTGGTTAGGTTCACCACAGAAAGGTTTTGATGAGCTAGCAACAGACGCTGTTGATCTGAGAGTGAATGCCAAAAACCAAGCTGTTGCGCTCTGTTCGCTATCTGATGTCCGATCCATGCAAATGGCTGATAAGTTACTTTGTTGTACTGCGTCATCCACCATGTTAGACCATTCACCAATTGCAATGATGTTAGGCCCGTTTCAAGGCGATAACGCAGGTTCCATTGCGCCTTCAGTGACTCTGCCTTTGGCAGTTTGTGTGTGCCTTCTTGCAGTTGCTCAAAAGCCAATAACCACTCGTGAAGGAGCGAGTTCGGTACCTCCAGGCGGTCATCCCGATACCAGTGGTTGTCCCGAAACAGGACGATTCCACCATTCGCTTGTTTCCAACTTCCCCCCGTGGCGTGCGAGAGGACGTCGAGATTTTGTGGTAGTGAGCCGTGAAGCGGTGTAGAAAGCTGTTCTTTAGTCAAAGGCGTGCAGGGTGTAGAGTAGTAGTCGGCCAGAAACTGCATGCCACTCTTAGACCCCAGATACGTAAGTGCATCTGCGCGGGAAAGCGGAGTTGGGGTATGAGGAATCTTCGGTGCGTTGTTGATGCCATTGGTTCCGACTGCGGTTGAAGGCGGATTAGTGAATTGCATCGAAGAGAAGGTATGGCCGTGCGCTTCTGTTGGTGGCGTGGCAAAGGGTGGAGGCGGCAGGTTTGGTGCAGCATTAGTATATTGTAAACCTCCATTAGAGCCTGGTACCACTGAGTTGCCAATAGCCATTTGTGCAATGGTGGAATTGAGATCGGCCTCCCTAAGCGCGTGCATCGGCCACACCGTACTTTTGTCTAGTTTGTGCAGCTTCAACCAGGTTTCAGGAACGGCACGGCCCTGTTCCTGGCGCGCCCGAATTCGATCGTTGAGCATCCTACCGCTCAGAGGAAGGGGAGGAGAAGTAACATAGTTTGGCGACGGCTCCGCTAAAGCCAACGCAATACCCGGTATGTCGTCGACAGCTCGGTAAGCATGAAGGGATGGCATTCCATTCTCAACGCCAACTGCCAATATCGTTGAAGAAGGAAGCTGCGCGGAGGTTGCTGGCCTGTCCGTTATGAAAGCTTCCGACTGCACGAGGGCCTTAAGAAAGATGGGCGGGAACTGCGATAAGGGCGCTGCGTCAATTGTCGTCTCGTGAGCAATACCCGTCGGAAGGAGCGCTAAGTCGTCTGGGGAAACGCCAGCATTGACTAACTCAAGCTTGACAGCGGGTGGCAGATCTCTATACAGTGTGGGCCCGTGTTTCATCAGCCATAGGCCGCTGCGAATACGCGCGCTGTCTCCCGCAGGTCCGCTGATTGAGTAACGTGTGGTATCTGGCGAGGTACTGTTTAGCACGTTGAGATGCCGTGCTTGCCGTTCTGCCTCCTCGGCCTTAAACGTACTCCAAAACAGCTGCCACCAGGTATCCTCTTGGCGAACCGCAGTTTTACGCATATAGATATAGAGCGAATGCGGAGCAGCGCCTTTTATCCACGCTCCATCAAGGAGCTCGGCAAGATCCTTTAATATGGTGCCAACAGGCTGATGAATGAGGCGCATTTGCAATTTCTGATGAGCTATCGGCGGAGCGCAAGAGAGTTCCAGGTTGTGCGTGGAGAGTTTTGCAAGCAGGTCGCGTAGGCTTATACACCGCGTGGTAATTGAAACCGTGCTAGTTTTGGATAATGCGGCCGCAGGCGTGGCGGCGCCGGCAGCCGTGGTGGCAACTTGGAGAGCAGCCATGGCGCCCACGAGTATACAAGTGCGCTTCTTCATTGAATTTACTCCTAATTGATGCGACCAATACCCCCCGCTTATCGGGAGGATTGGCCGCTGACCGTTGCGATTAAAGTAATACAGTGAAATCCTCGAACATTGTTGCCGACCAATCACCGGAAAAATTTGTGCCTGAAGCAGTGTAAGTTGCAACTTCAGTTCCAGCGGCTTCGTTAAACGCGGAGGTGGCCGTCTCGGTTAGCGCAAACAGACCAGGACCCATCTTGGGTGTTCCGTTAGTTAGTGTATCAGATGACCCATCGCACCAGATCTATTCCAGTTCATCGTTCGTCAGGTTAATGCCGTAATCTGGCAGGTAAAAGGGTCATAGTGGCTGTAATTGAGCCACCAGCCGTAATGGTGGTTGGCGTCAGGCTAATGGTTACCGGCAGACCGTGTGCGAATGATTTTGTGATGCGGGTAAGCAACGCAAGAAACAATAACAACGCAAACGCACGGCTTCACCAGTCGACGATACGAAGTATCGTGACAGGGGACGGCATTGTAGCGCTCCAACTGCGTTCGATTGTTCCCTGCATACACTCTGATAAACTACACGGTGCAAAGTTTCATAATTCTATCTCCCTCGGTGGTTGAGGAACCATTCAAAGCCGACTTAAACAGATCACTCGCGCTTATAAGGCCTAACGTGATGGGCGACTGCACACCGAATGGTCATCCTCGTACAACCGTCAAGGTGAACCTTGTTATGCTCGAGCCTGGAATGAGTGACATGTATGTACCTTGAAGCACTGCATCATGTGCTTCCTCGACCTTTACCACATGGCTCCTATATTCGCGAGTACTTAAGTACAAAAGCCGAGGATAATACTTCTGAAGGATTTGCAATTGCGTAGCGCTTAAACTACTCAATCTGACGCCACCAGTAACAAGTGCTCTTTGATCGGTAGCCGACAAGGTCACCGCAAAGTCGATTGCGGGCCAGCTTTGTCGTATCTGCGTGTAGGTTGTGCCAAAGGCTAACTCTGCGGGTTTACCGGGCTGTGGTGGCAGTTCAGCCCATTTGAATCCATTCATGAACTGCCAGGGAGTAAGGTCACGCCAGATTTTGGTATCGAATGCCAAGGTCGCTATTTGTCGCTCGTTGCCATTTAATTTGGTGATCGCAACTTGACTTCGCATCGCCCCCGTGAGGTAGTCGTTAGATACGTTAAGCTTTTCATCACGATACCACCGATTGTCTCTATCCACAATAATGCCAGATTTGCATCTGTGCCACGACGAGTCCGTTTCTGACGAACAGCTGTTTAGCGCTGCCGATACACTGTGCGCCAACGGCTTGTTAAGTTCGGTAAGAGTTAAGGGCCTGGCGATTTGCCAATCATAATCTGCAATGATGTCCTGATGTCCCTGTGTGGCAATGCGTTGTAGAACATCCGCTCGACGCGGCGGGATATCGCTGGTGTTGCCTATCACTGTGACCATGGGGTTTTGGGGTGGAACGCGGGCCTTCGGCACGGGCCATGCAGTATATTCTGCATATTTTGCAAGAGTTTGCAGGTTGTAGCCTATCACCACACCGTGTGCTGAGTTGATGCGATTAGCTTCGGGCAGTTCAGATTGGTTGAGCGGTGTTAATGCCGGTCCAGGACAGGGAATAGTTACCGCTGTTATGGGTTCGCCGTGTTTTCGTATTATTTGCACGAGAATCGACATTGGAAGACGTACAAAGCCAACCAAAGGATCTGAGGCAAATAATGCCGCGGTGTCCATACCGCTCACGGTAAGGCTCCTGATTATGAATTCGCGGCTCTGCTGAGGAAGCTGCAACCAGAGCACTACAGTCGCTGGTGGGTTCTGAAAGTAACCCATATTTTCATTACCAAGATGATATGCATACTGGGATAGTCCGTAGTGCGGTTGAGCAATTGAATGTAGTTCGGATAGCGGAAGGGATTCGACGGCTTCCCCGGCACGACTACTCATTTCAGCCTCTTCTAGTAGTCTTTTCAGCCGATCGGGTGAAACGCCTGGGCCGCCGGTGGCTGTGACGGATCCCCGAGAATCCTCGACATGCGTCAATTGACTAAGACAT
>DAIDKH010000032.1 GCA_027450145.1 Chthonomonadaceae bacterium
GTGTTCCGGTGGTCGCTGCAAGGTGCATCCGCCGTGCAGCCCGCGTCGGGTCACCACGATGTTCGCACGTACTAACGCCTGTAGTACCTTAGAAAGGTACGGCATTGGCACGTGAGTGGCATCGGCTATCTCCTGCGTCGTTTGCGGACGGTTAGAAGACATCGCGAGGTGCACCGCTGCACGCAACGAATATTCCGCGGTTGTGGAAAACACTATACGGCCTCCTGCACAATATCCCAACCATTAACATTTACTCTACTTATACCCGTATTAGGCAACCCTCGGGTATCCGCCATATTCCTGATTATGGTGAAAATAAACCTAAATTGGATAATTATATCTTGACATCCATTATACTTCGAACTACAATTAAAACAGTAACCGTGATAGAGCCATTTTAGAACGGATTGACGACGTGGAGAATATATTTGTAATTGACCCTGCTAGGTGTATTGGATGCCAGGCATGCGTGCAGGCGTGTGGCGAGTGCGGGACACATCGTGGCACCTCTATGATTCACCTTGAGTACATCGACCGTGACGTAAGTGTACAAACAACCCCGCAAATCTGTATGCACTGCGAAAACCCCACATGTGCCCAGGTATGTCCTGCCGATGCAATCAAGCAGAACCCGGATGGCGTCGTGCAAACTGCTCTTAAGCCGCGATGTATCGGCTGCAGTAACTGCGTACTCGCGTGTCCATTTGGGGTGCCCAAATACATAGCACAAGCAGACCAGATGATGAAATGCGACATGTGCTACGACAGAACGTCGGTCGGCAAACGCCCAATGTGTGCAACGGTCTGCCCATCCGAGGCGCTGTTTTTTGGCCCCGCTGAGGTGTGGGAAAGGCGCCGGCGCGGCAGACTGGTAAACACCTGGAAGTTTGGTAGGCAGACGGTAAAAACAGGGGTGTACATGGTGATGCCAGGTAATTCGGCACTGCCGGAGTCCACGGTGCAAATGGACGTGCGGCTTGGCGCGATTGGCGTTGTACAGCGACAGGAGGCTAAACGGTGAGCGACAAGACACCCACATGGAAAACAGACTTTCCTATAGAGGCAACAACAGATAACTATGTTTCGCGACGTGAATTTACCAGGTTTCTCGTGCTGGTTTCTGGCGCGGCGGCAACCGGCAGCGGATATTTTGTCATAGAGAAGTTTGCCGCCAACCGCGAAGCTTATCCCACAGCGGTTGTTGCTCTTACTTCAGAATTGGCGCCTGGTCACGCGAAACTTTTCAATTACCCTACAGAGAATGATCCTGCGATTTTGATTCACCTTAATAATGGCGGATATGTTGCATACAGGCAGCGTTGTACCCACTTAAGCTGCCCCGTGAACTACAGGCAAGATAGCGATCAATTGAAGTGTCCATGCCACAACGGTGTTTTTGATGCAGCAACCGGTGCTGTATTGGGTGGCCCGCCCCGGAGGCCACTACCCCGCATCATGATTAGGGTTGGGCAGGATCGCATTTATGCCTTGGGAATACAAGGATCATGAGACGAATTAATCCCATTCATGCCAGGCAGGAGCAGAAACTACAGGCTATTTCGGCCCTTATGCTAATGGTGATGGTCTTACTGCTTATTCAGTTATGGCTGCTTACTCTTGCACAACAGGAGTACCTTGCTGAGAAGAGCACGCTGGCCGTACCAACCTTTCTTGCCTCGGTTGGCTGCTTTCTCATAAACCTGTGGTTGCTTCATTACGTGAACAACCTAGACAAAGGTGAAACGAAGAAATGAACCCACGTCAGCAGCGGGTGGCGCTGTTGCTTTCCACCCTCGCATTCGCGATAGCATTCGCCGTTTGGGGAATGATCGCACCACTTTCGAAAGTCTTTCAAACCAGCATGCACCTTACCGAGCACGAGGTTTGGCTACTGATTGCAATCCCTGTGCTCCTGGGTTCGACCTTACGCCTTCCTTTGGGCATGCTCACAGAGAGGTACGGAGGAAGATTGGTTTTTGGTTCGTTGCTTATTATGCTCGCACTACCTGCTTTCATGTTAACATATAGTTCCACTTACACCGCAATGTTATTCTGGGCTCTGGTGTTGGGCACAGCAGGTGCATCATTCGCAGTAGGGATTGCCTTTACCTCCGACTGGTTTGAACCTGAGCGCCAGGGCATGGCTCTTGGCGTTTATGGAGCGGGAAACATTGGCCAAAGCATTGCACTGTTCGCGGTTCCGCTACTTACCTCTCTTCTTGGCAGTTGGAGAATAACGTTCCGTGTTTTTGGCATTGTCAGCTTGGTGTACGGTTTAATCTTCCTACTTTTTGCTCAAAATGCACCAATCTCAAAGACACCAAAATCCTTCCGCCAGATGCTCACAGTTTTGGCAACACGTCCTATGTCGTGGCTGCTGTCACTTTTCTATTTCGTGACATTTGGTGGGTTTGTTGCCCTCAGTATTGGGTTGCCTAAACTTCTTCAGGGTCTGTTCAACCTTAGCCAGCAAGATGCAGGGCTGCGCGTGGCGGGTTTCGTTGTGCTGGCTACTATAATGCGACCCGTAGGCGGCTATCTTAGCGACAAATTTGGCGGTGAGAAAATGCTTGTCATCGTCTTTACAATGTCCGCCGTTTTTGCACTGGGCCTAACCAGCGCCGCCATTGTTCCGTTCAGCATCGGCGCACTGGGAATCGCTGTGTTCATAGGTATGGGGAACGGCTGCGTGTTTAAGTTGGTGCCCCAGTATTTTGCAGCCGATACTGCTGTGGTCACCGGATTGGTTGGCGCCATGGGAGGTCTCGGTGGCTTCTTCCCGCCACTCGTGCTTGGCTTTGTCAAGGGCTGGACGGGCTCCTACGCACCAGGATTCGTGCTCCTAGCGGTGTTTTGTGCCATCTGCCTGATGCTAACTTACCGAGTTCTTATTCTTGGTAAATCACCGGCAAGAACAGTTCCAGCGCCTCAATAGTGACAGAGGCTTCAGTGGTTCCCACAGTTCATTTGGCGCACAGTTGCATGGAAAGGCGCAGAAGTGACAATTAGTATCAACTCAAGAGCCTTGAGAAATGGATTGATCGCGGTCGTGCTGTTGGTGTTGTCTATCTATTTTGGCTCCGACCGGATGAAATATTTCGATCCTGCCCTCATAATTTACACGAGTGCCACGGTGTTCGCCACCTTTGGCGTAGTCTATCGGTACGCTGTCTGGCTGCAAAAGCCTCCTACTGCACTGTACTGGCGCAGAGGCTGGCAGCTGTTTCTGCAGCCTGGCTCTCTGCTTAAACACATCGCCGAACTGTGCAGGCTTTTTGTTCAGAATTTCATATTACAGATATTCATCGAGCGGCGAAGCTATCTGCGATGGGCTGCACATTTTCTTCTGTCCTGGGGTTGTCTACTCGCAGCAGCCGTTACTTTTCCACTCGTATTCGGTTGGGTGCACTTCGATCCAGCACCCAACAACCCCTCTATGTATGTGCCTGTGGTGATGGGAATTCCAATGGGAAGATTTCCAGCCTACTCACTGATCGGATGGACTACATTTCACCTGCTGGACTTTAGTGCCATTGGAATTATTATTGGGATGGTTCTATCATTTAGAAGGCGAATGTACGACACAGATGCCCAGGCGCTTCAATCATTTACAATGGACTTTCTGCCACTCATTCTGCTTTTCGCGGTCTCCATTACGGGACTTATGCTAACCGTGAGCTCAACCTTTATGCATGGCGATTCTTACGGATTCCTCGCCCTCATACATGCCTTCAGCGTAATCGTGACCCTGCTCTACCTTCCATTTGGCAAATTCTTCCATATCTTTCAGCGCCCTGCGAACATGGGAGTGCACTTCTACAAGGCTGCAGGGGCTGTCAGCGATCGAGCACTCTGCGCACGCTGCGGGGCGGATTACGCGAGTTCGATGCATGTGGAGGATCTTAAGCAGGTGCTTGCAGAGTTAGGTATGGACTACACCTTTGACGATGGAACGCACTACCAGGACGTATGTCCCACGTGCAGGCGCAAAATGATGGCCGTTAACCAGCTGCAGGCCATTGGCGGCCCCGGTTTCCTATAAGATCTAGCTAATAGGGGATTATTTTTATGGCAATACCACCTCTCTCAAACCCAGAGTTAATCGCTCATTTTGGTCCGCATACTAACAGTACGCCTAGCGGCGGCTGGCAAAGTGGCGGCGCACCGGATAAATTGGTGCAAACACACTGTTGCTTTTGTGGGCAGCAGTGCGGAATTACACTAAAGGTTAGAAAAAACCGAGTCATTGGTTTCGAACCACGCGAAGACTTTCCATTTAACGAAGGCAAATTGTGTCCCAAAGGTGTGAAGCGCTACCTTCAAAATGAGCATCCTGACAGGCTAACCACTCCGCTTAAGCGTACGGATGCAGGGTTTGTACCCATTGGCTGGGAAGAGGCGCTAGACAGTACCGTTTCAGAAATAAGGCGTATACAGGCACAATACGGCCGTGATGCCTTTGCCATGTTGACAGGTGCATCGCTAACAAACGAAAAGGCGTATATGGTTGGGAAGTTTGCCCGGCTGGCTCTGCAAACCCGCAATCTCGACTATAATGGGCGCCTATGCATGGTATCTGCAGCGGCGGCTAACAAGAAGGCTTTTGGCGTTGATCGTGCGGCAAATTCATGGAGTGACATTCCGCTAGCGGATGTGATTTTGGTCATCGGAGCGAATGTGGCGGAGTGTGCCCCAATAACCACCGATTATATTTGGCGGGCACGAGACCGAGGCGCAAAGCTGATCATGATCGATCCGCGGGTGACACCCCTTGCCCGCACAGCCGACCTATTTATTCCAGTACGCCCGGGCGGTGATGCCGCGCTGATGAACGCAATCCTTAACGTGGTTATCGCGCGAGGATGGATTGATAAGCAGTTTATCGATGAGCATACCGTGGGCTTCGATGCGGTGAAAAATATGGTCGCACAGTATACTCCAGAGTTCGCCGGCCCGCTGTGTGGTGTAGAACCTGAACTAATCGTGCGCGCTGCAGAGATGTGGGGACCGGCGAAGACCAGCTTCCTATTGCACGCACGAGGAATTGAGCATCACATTCACGGTGTAGACAATGTACTGAGTTGTATCAACCTGGTATTGGCAAGTGGACGAATAGGTCGCCCGGGCTGTGGCTATGGAACAATAACGGGACAGGGCAACGGACAAGGTGCAAGAGAACAGGGCGGCAAATGTGACCAGTTACCCGGTACACGAGACCTCGGAAATCCCGACCATCGGAAATATATTGCCGAGGTGTGGAAGGTTGCTGAGTCCGAGATACCCACCGCAGGAAGCTCGGCAGAAGAATTAATGCAGATGATGCACGAAGGTGAGATTAAGGGGTTGCTGAACATATGCTTTAATCCCCTTGTTTCACTTCCAGACTCGAACTATACGCGTGAGGCGCTCAGCAGGCTGGAGCATTTCAGCATCATTGACTTCTTTATGAGTGAGACCGCCCGGCACGCAGACATTATCCTACCAGGGTCTCTGCAAGAAGAGGATGAAGGCACAGTTACCAGCGCGGAGGGCAGGGTCATCAAGATTAACAAAGCAGTGGATCCTCCTGGCGATGCACGAGTAGACTGGCATATCCTTCGCGACATTGCCCGCAGGTTAGGAAAGGGCGGTTATTTCGACTATGAGTCGCCCGAGGATATATTCAACGAACTCCGTCTTGCATCCAAAGGCGGCACATCAGACTACTTCGGAATCACCTACCAGAAGATTGAGCAGAACAACGGTGTTTTCTGGCCATGCCCCAGCCTGGATCACCCAGGTACCCCACGTCTATTCGAGGGCGGACGCTTTTTTCACGCAGATGGCCGTGCGCACTTCATTGCGGTAGAGTGGGCGCCGCCCGCTGAGTCACCGGACGATGAGTATCCCCTCGTGCTCACAACCGGAAGAGTTGTCAGTCAATTCCTTAGCGGCACCCAAACCAGACGGATTGGCAGCCTCGTCGACCAGTATCCTGAACCGCTTGTAGAGATGCATCCAAGTCTTGCGGCGAAACTGGGTGTAGAAAAAGGCGCTACCGTACGAGTAGAAACGCGACGTGGAGTGGTTACCTTAAAGGCCAGCGTAGTTACCACCATACGACCAGATACGGTATTTATTCCGTATCATTGGCCCGATGACAAATCTGCCAACCTTCTGACAATACGCGCCCTTGACCCCACCTCCAAAATACCGGAATTTAAATGCTGCGCTTGCCGCGTATCACGGTGCTGACCCGTCATCAGCCTGTTTGCGGGCCGCCATGCGCGCAGCAATACGTGCCTCGGCCCCTTCCGAGGTCGGCTCGTAGAAGGGTACAGATTGCACACCCTTTGGCAGATATTGCTGTTGAACGTAATGCCCCGGGAAATCATGCGGATAGAGATAAGGTGCCTTGCTTGCCACAGCTTTGCCCAACACGGACCTAGGATCGCGCAATGGGCCGGGCACCGTCCCTACGCCGTTTGTGGCAACCTCCTGTTCAGCGCGATTTATTGCGACTGTACATGCGTTGCTTTTTGCGGCGGCAGCGAGATAACACACGCATTGAGACAATATGAGGCGTGCCTCGGGCAGTCCAACGAACAGTACTGCCTGCACTGCAGCATTTGCAAGGACCAACGCCATCGGGTCGGCGTTGCCCACGTCCTCACTCGCGAGGATAACAAGTCGGCGAGCGATAAACCTGGGGTCTTCGCCGGCGTTAAGCATGACAGCAAGCCAGTAGAGCCCTGCGTCCGGATCTGATCCCCGGATGGACTTAATAAACGCTGATATTGTGTTGTAGTGTTCATCACCTTCACGGTCATACCGTGGTGCGCGCTGTTGCGCCGCTTCCTCAGCATCTGCTATGTTAATGTTTCTAATTCCGTCAACTGGTTCTACAGCGAGCGCAGCTGCCTCAAGGGCATTAAGCGCTCGTCGAGCGTCACCGGCGGCCATACCGCACAGGTACCGCATCGCGGGTTCGTCTAGATGCACGTTTAGCGCGCCTAGACCCCGTTCCTTGTCATCTCGAGCGTGTTCCAACACCTTCCGCAGTTCTTCCTCTGTTAGCGGTTCGAACCGAAATAGGCGCATGCGCGAGAGTAGAGCGCCATTCAGTTCAAAGAGTGGGTTTTCTGTGGTGGCGCCAATAAGAATGACTGTGCCATCTTCCACGTGTGGCAGCAGGGCATCCTGTTGAGACTTGTTCCACCTGTGTATCTCGTCAATGAATAGAACAGTCTTTATGCCCCGTCGAATTCGGGACCGAGCTGAGTCAATGACTTTGCGTATTTCGGCCACTCCACTCGTCACAGCGCTGTAGTCCTCAAACACAGCGCTGGTGGCGCCGGCTATCACGCGCGCAAGGGTAGATTTACCACAACCAGGTGGTCCCCAAAACAACAACGAGGTAAGGCGATCGGTCTCAATGCACTTGCGAAGGTGGGATAGCGGACCAACAAGAGCTTCCTGACCCACAAAGTCATCTAAGGTAGCAGGGCGCATGCGAGCAGCTAGCGGGGCAGTGGGTGTGACCTCTGTCCCCTGGCCAGCGTTAACCACCTCATCGTCATCAAATAACCCGTTGGGCATTATCCTGCTCCTTCACGTTAGCGCTCACAATTATACTACACCTCGTAACCAAGGACCCGCTAGGCCGCACGGCCTAAGTTTTCTGAAAATATCAATCATTGGTATTAAGGATTCGAAATATCTGCCGATGATTAGTTCGGATCACCCGCAAACATACGGGCTTCCCACTATAGGAGTAAACTTTATGCAGATTTCACTTAATGGCGCCGGAATGGTACAGCATCTTACGTCACTTCCCGCGCAAACGTCTACCGCAGCACCACAGGCTTCTTCTAGCAGCAGCTACTCCGCGGCATCGACTCCCGCGGTATCTGTCTCTATCTCCAAAGGGGCTACATCTACCAGCAAGGCTGCTGAGGAAGCCGGTGAGAGCGCTGGTAAAGAAGCTTCCGAGACTGGCACCGAAGGAACAGGTGGCTAACCAACTCGAAATCTGGAACTAAAATAACCACAAATAAAGAGATGCCCTGCAGGAGTGCTAGGCATCTCTTTAAAATTACTAAATGTTGCAATCACGGTTACCGATATAATGAGAGACAGCAAGCACTGTTCATGGAAGACCTATAGTAACCTGCATGGAGGTAGAAACGTGCGTATTGCAACACATCCCAATCATTTGGCGCAAGACTTCGCCCACGGCACCAGCCCGTCAAAGCGTGTGACGATTTATCCTGAGCACGCCAAACCACTTAACGGATACAATGGTGGCTACAGTAGCGACAGTACCGGTATCGGATTAAGCCCGGTTCCAGGTGTTCTCTCTACGTTATCCGCCAGGCCCGGCAGTGGCGCACCTAAAATTGGCGCATTGGCACAGCCAGCAACACCAAACGCAATTCCGGAGCCGGGAACAACGCTCTCCATATTTGCATGACGCAAAAAAGCACTGGGTATGGGCCAAAGAGCAGCCAATACCCAGTGCTTTACCTCACTATGAAGGCATCAGCTATACCATTGTAGAACTGAGCTTTCGACTGGCGAGCGCCTTGCGCGCCCGCGATGCATCGGTCGCCTCGAGAGTCTTGCGCAGGTGCGTACGACCACGATGGATACGTGATCTCACGGTTCCAATGCTACAACCCATTCGGGCTGCGATCTCTTCGTAAGAAAGCCCCTCCACGTCACACAGCAAAACTGCCACGCGAAACGGCTCCGGCAGTAGATTCAGAGCGTTTTGAAGGCGCTCTTCCATTACTGTTTCCATAAGCTGCGACTCGGGATTACTCTCGTCATCGCGAAGCTGCATCAAGAGGCTCTCCTCATTGTCCTCGTCATTCATCGGCTGATCCAGCGAAAGCGGCCGCTGTTTCGGCCTTCTTCGCAGTAAATCGATGAACAGGTTAGAGAGAATTCGGAAGAACCAACTCTCAAAGGGCATCTGGCGATTGTAAGATTCGAAGGACCTAAACGCACGAAGATAGGCTTCTTGAGTAAGGTCTTCTGCATCGTCACGATTCCCTGTCATTCTGTAAGCGATATTATATGCTTGTCGTTTTGTTTTCGCTATTAGCCTCTCGAACTCCACGGTCTGACGCGCGGAATCCGGTCGGGGTTCCCATCGTTTAACGTTTGCCATTTGTTTGGCCTCCAGACCGACACGTTGAAGTAGGCGCTGTTGCCAGACACGAACTTCTCACAGTGAAAAACAAATCCACTGTACTTAGTTAGACGCCCGGTAAACCGCTCTGGTGTCATAAAAATTCCTAAGACTAGGAATTTACGGGAAAAAGTTTAAACATTGTTGGTTTCCGGTACTTAGGCGATGGCTGGAAAGTGCCGGCCTAAACCGCACGTGCGAACAATATCATTATGGTAAATATAAAACGGGTGGTTTACTCCCGAAACTACCAGGAGCAAATCACCCGTTGATTTTAGCTAAATTTGCGTTCGCTGCTACTGTTTGCGCAGGAAGGTTGGAATGTCCCAGTCGTCGCCCGCGCCAGCTTTTGGTTTTGCGGCGGGACCCTGGGCTAGACCTGGCGGGTTGGGTCGTGCCGTGTTGGATGATGCAGCGCCAGTGCCAGCTTGCCTGTTCTCGTCTGGCCGTGAGGCACGTGGCGCTGCGGGCGAAACCACAGCTGCCGCACGCGCCTCCGATGAGCCTGCATCGCCCTGATCTTCCTGGAAGCCAGCTGCAAGCACGGTCACTCGCAGTTCGCCTTCCATACTGGGATCCAGTACCCAACCAAAGTTCAAGGTTGCATCCATTGGGTTGGTTAGTGCCTTAATCTGGGCTGCTGCCTCTTCAAACTCGACAAGCGTAATATCAGGCCCAGAAGTAACATTGACCAGTACTCGAGTGGCACCGTTAATGCTTGTTTCCAGAAGCTGGGACGAGATTGCGTTTTGCGCGGCCTCCATTGCTCTATCGTCGCCTTTGCCAAGGCCTATACCCATGAGTGCAGGTCCAGAACGAGTCATTGTTGAGCGCACATCGGCAAAGTCTACATTAATAATGCCGGGCACTTGAATGATGTCTGAAATACCCTGTACGCCCTGGCGCAATACATCATCTGCAAATTTAAACGCATCAACGAGCGTCATCTTGCGGTCACCTAGAGATAGCAGCTTGTCGTTTGGCACAACAATGATGGTGTCTACCTTACCACGCAAGGTTTCTATTCCCTGCTCCGCAAGTCTCATTCTTCGTGGCCCCTCAAAACCAAAGGGCTTGGTTACAACAGCAACGGTAAGGGCGCCCATCTCGCTCGCTATTTCGGCGATCACTGGGGCAGCACCTGTTCCGGTTCCACCCCCCATACCGGCAGTGATAAAGACCATGTTGCTGCCTTCAATGAGCCGATAAATGTCGGCCCGGCTCTCTTCCGCCGCAGCGCGCCCAACTGCAGGATCACCACCAGCACCTAACCCACGGGTAGAGTCGATGCCAAGTTGCAGCTTACACTCCGCGCGCGATGTTTCTAGCACCTGAAGGTCGGTGTTCATTGCAATAAACTCGACACCGATAAGTCCTGAGTCGATCATACGGTTGACAGCGTTAGACCCACCACCACCCGCACCAATTACCTTAATTTTGGCCTGTTGCCTTATTTCCTGTTGTGGTACTATGCCGTTGTATGCCATGTTAATCACTTGGTTCACCCTTCCCTCAGCTGCCGGATTATACTATTTTGCACCACTTTCTTGCAAATTACATCTAATTCTGTGTAAATGGCGCGAACAATTTACGAAGCCACTCCATAACCAGCGTCAGCCAGCTTGAAGACATGCTTTGCAGGCCAGGTTGTGCATATTGCTCACTGGCTCCGTATTGCACCAGACCAATTGCTGTGGCATAACACGGGCTCTGTAATGGCTCTGGCAGGGCTGCCACACCCGTTGGTACTCCACGGCGCACAGGTACATGAAGTACCTGCGCAGCCGCTTCAAGACATCCATTGAGCAGCGAGCCTCCACCACTTACCACTACACCAGCTGGAATAAGACCAGTACACCCTGCTTCTTCTAGCTCCTGTTGTACCAGCTCAAATAACTCCAGCATTCGGGGTTCTATGATATGTGCGAGTGCGCGACGGCGCAGGCCGCGAGGGTCATCACGACCCAGTTGTGCTACCTGCACAATATCCTGCTCGGGCACTAGGCTCTCAAGCGCGCTGCCCGCCTCTGTTTTTAGCCGTTCCGCCTCTTCAGTGTCTACAGCTAAACCGTAAGCAAGATCGTTGGTAACATGCGTACCACCAATTGGCAGGACCGATGAAAAATAGATACACCCTTCGCGATAAACGGCAATATCCGAGGTACCACCACCAATGTCGACGATGCATACCCCTAACTGCTTCTCTGCAGGGAGCAGCACAGCACTTGCAGTCGCAATTGGCTCCAGAACGTGAGCCGCAACGCTAAGCCCTGCGGAATTAACGCATCGGTCCACGTTTTGAATAAACGGCGTAGATCCGTGCACAATATGCGTATCCACTTCAAGCCTGGAGGCGTGCATACCAGTGGGATTCTGTATATTAGGCTGCCCATCAACACTAAAGCCTCGGGTTAGTGCGTGAACAATCTGTCTGTCTGGCGGAAGGACAATCACACGTGACGCCTCTTTCACGCGCTCTACATCAGACTGAGTTATTAGTCGGTCGGTGTGGGAAATGGCAACTCGGGCAGAACTGTTAACAGAGAGAATGTGTTGACCGGTGACGCCTACATACACCTGTTCGATGTCGCAATTAGCCTGCTGCATGGCGGTTCCCATCGCCATTCCAATAGCTTGGGAAGTTGCGTCAATGTCTACAATTACCCCTTTGCGTACCCCTGTCGACTTATTTATACCAACTCCAAGTACTTCAATCTCGCCCGATTCAGTTGCCTGCCCGATGATGGCGCACACTTTGGTTGTGCCAATATCCAGGCCGGCAATTATATTGTTCTTCGGCACAATCAAACCTCGCCTACCAGTAATGACTGGATGCTCTAGTAGAGATTAAAACCCACCGGTTTCCGTTTTCGAAGCAAATACCTGTGCAGGATTAAGGGTCGTTCCAGCGGCGATCTCATCCTGCTGCTTCTTGCGATTGAGGGCCAGTTTATTAAGGTAGAACCGGCGCATTAGCGACAGGTTATTGAACACTCTGGTTCCAAGTACCAATACCGCAACGAGTGCGAGGTTGATACCCAACTGATCGCCTGCCCACGCCAGCAATGCCGCAAGCAGTGAATTCAGCACAAAACCAGAGGCGAAAATATCGTTTTGAAATCGGCCCTCTATTCCGGCTCGAATTCCTCCAAACGCACTGTCTAGAGCGGCCAATGCTGCCACAGAGAGATAAGGGGCATAGTTAGGAGGTATTCTCCAGTGAAATGTCCTAAAGGCCACCGTGCCTAGCGTCAAACCTGCGAGCAGGCCCACGACAGGCAATATTGCGGATCTAAACTTCATTAGTTGTCTCCGCCACTAGCGGCTGGATCATGCCGGGGTGACACGGGATGTCCAAACCTGAACTGGGTACTGCCTGCAAAGGCCGTCAATAGTAACTTTGGTACTTTCACTATCTTCACCATATCAGGGTTGGTGCCCCGCATTTGATCCAGTATACCCCCAGGTAAATTGAGACCACCGTAAAGAGCATTAGGGTCGCCAATGGCCTGTATAACATACGGTGGAGCGGTGGGAACGCCGTTCACTTGAATGACCGGCCCCACGCACCTTATTGTTGAATTTCCTACCAAGCGCTGTCCGTTAATCGAAACTGCCTCAGCCCCAGCCACCTTCATCTCATTCACAACCTCTTCCAAATCAGTGTCATGTACAAGGTTGACCAGGGTAGCGGGATTGGAAGCATTAACTGTAGATTGCGAGTTGTCGTTTAAGGTTACCTGTATGCCGGGGCCTGCTACTTCTGTTAAACCTGCAAAACACTGTGCGTCCTTTAGCTCCTGATTTAGCGTACTTGCAGCGCCGGTTCGCTTTGCAATCTGGTCGTTCAAATCCTGATTTTGTCTACGCAGGTGACTATTTTCCTGTTGTATCGACCTAATCTGCTTCGTAAGATCTACGGTAAGGGTCTGAACGCCGTTGGTATCGTTGCCAAAGAAGAAGCCCTCGCGTTGCGGGCCGTTACCTGCGCGCGAAACCTGATTGACCGTCTGGACTGCCGCTGCCAAGATGAGACCCAGAACAAAACAGAGAATCGTTAACTGCCATGTATACGATTTATGATTAATGCCCGAAGAATAGACTGTCATACAAAACCTCTTCTTACTGCAGTCCCTGCTTATGTGCGGAAGCATGGTGTGTTGCCATGCTTTTGCCTGCCTGGCTAGAGGCTGACAAACTCGATTGGCGTGGAATACATGCCGGTTGCTCTGGGTATGTTAGGTCTACGAGCGATACCTTTGAACCAATATTGGGATCGATCTGAACAATGTGTACAAGCACTGCCAACTTCTTCTTCAAATGTTGCGGCTGTCCAAGGTTCACGGCAACGGTTCCCAGTACATTTAACCACACATTACCGTCTGGGTCAACAGTTATTTTGGAGCATTGCAAACCTGAAGTACTCTCTACTCTATTCAGTACGTAGAGCGCACTCTCTAGGCGCGAACCACTGGGCCGATCACCTGGTTGCAACACTCCGCAGCCTGCTAAAACAGACGGTACATTGCCGGCGGAGGTGGTAGCCTTTCGAATTACCAAGCCAGATGATGCAATTTCCCAAAAACCGTTTGCACCATCAAGCAATGCGGCCACTCGGCGCGGGGTGACGGTTACTTCCAACCCAACGCGTAGCGTTCTTCCCATCGATTCTGAATCTACACACGGTATGGCGGCAAGTCGCTTAAGGCAGTCAGTGCCAGAATATTGAAAGTAGTTTGAATTCTGCAGGGGAGAAACTGCGGCCAACACTTCCGTCCTCTCGTCCGGTAAAAGCGTTGAAATACCATTCACAGTAATGGTTCGTACACGAAAGAGGGGGGATGTCACCAGCGCCGCTGCACACTCCACCAGCAGAGCCGAACCCAATGTCGCCAGCACCAGTCGCCGCTTCAGGCCAGTGGTCGGCGCCGCAAAGGAGCGCGAACCGCGATGAGGTCTATGCTGTCTGTGTGCACTAACCATGATACTTTGCTCCCTGGCTCAAACGGAAACAGGCCGGGACTGCAATGCGCTCTCGATAATTCCATCCAGCATGGTACAGAATGAAATACCTGCCTTTTCCGCTGCTTGCGGCAGGAGGCTGGTTGGTGTCATGCCTGGTATGGTATTCGTCTCGAGAATTACACCTTCCTTCTCTTGTACGATAAAATCGGTCCGTGACATTCCGTGGCAACCCAACAGATCGTGGCATTCCACAGCTAGAACACCCAGCCTGTGCAGAACGTCTTGCGGTAACCTGGCAGGAATTATATGCTCGCTGCCACCCGCGGCATACTTGCTTTCGTAATCGTAATATTCTGATTTCGGTACTATCTCAATGGGTGGCAGAGACTTTGGAAACTGAAACGCATTACCCAGCACACCTACTGTTACTTCCATTCCCCTAAAATACGGTTCAATAATAATAAGATCATCGAATTTCCAGGCATCTCGCATGGCAGATTGCAGTTCATCCACGTTGTTGACCCTGGCGCATCCAAATGTTGAACCTTCACAATTTGGCTTTACGAAAACCGGGAACCCGCCTAACTCATCATTAAGTCGGGCAACCAATCCGGTCATATCAAAATCCTGACCACGGTTGATGGCGATTTCAGGCAGCACCGGTAGCCCGGCTCCCCTATAAAGCCTCTTGCTTTGCCACTTATTCATAGCCAATGCGCTCGCCAGGATCCCGGATCCAGTGTACGGCACGTTCAGCCACTCTAGAAGACCCTGCACCGCCCCGTCCTCGCCTCCACGGCCATGTAAAGCTATAAAAACTAGGTCGGGCAGGTTACCCCGCTGGTCTAACAGGTCTTCTACCTCACCGGCATATGCATCATATCGACCAGGATCTAGGGCAGAAAGAATTTGCGCCCCCGTAGATAAGGACACCTCGCGCTCGTGCGATTTCCCCCCCATTAGTACCATCACCCGCAACCGCTCATTTATTGTCATGTCTACCTCTGCACCCTTACCAAGCCCACTAGCTGATCGGCCACGCGGGAAACGTCACCAGCTCCCATAAATACAAGCACATCCGCAGGCCGTAGCACCCTCATAATAGTTCCCGGCAGCTCATTCATATCCCGCGCAAGGTACACCGGCGGTGGATCATTGCTGCGCACCACCAGATCCGCGATTGCAGCCGATGAAATATCGCCAGGGTCCTTCTCCCGTGCAGCATAAATAGGCGCCAAAATCAGTACGTCGGCATGGCCAAGGACATCAACAAATTCGTGCAGAAAGTCACGCGTGCGAGAATACAGGTGGGGCTGAAATACTAAAACAACTCGGCGACCTGAATAGGCGCTTGCCAGTGCGGTCAATGTTTCACGAATCTCTGTAGGGTGGTGGGCATAGTCGTCGACTACCGTTACTTCCCCGCCTCCCAGAGCAAGCGTACCCAATAATTGCTGTCGCCTGTCAACACCGTAAAACTGTTGAATACCGGCAACCATTTCATCAAGGTTTGCTCCCGGAAGCACGTCGGCCAGTGTTAACACCGCCAGCGCATTCGAGACATTGTGCCTCCCAACTACATGGAGGCGTATGCGGTAGTTGCGCCATGAAAATGAGGACTCATCCTCTAATTTCAAGTGAGTGACGTCATCCATTCCGTACCAATGAATGGAAGCACCTTCCGGCATCAAGGCCGCTAGCTCCCTTACGCCCAGATCATCGCGGCAGAGTATGAGTGATCCTCCCTTTGCCACAATCGCAGTAGCGAAAGTGCGAAAGCTCTCCATCATGCGTTCTGCGGTGCCAAAATGGTCCATATGATCCGCTTCGACATTGGTAATAATCGCGATGTTAGGTACTAGACAAAGAAATGAGTCATATGCTTCGCATGCTTCAGCAACAAATGGAGCGTTTAGCGAGCCTATAATTACGTTGCCGCCGAGTTGAGGGACCTCTCCCCCCACAAACACTGTAGGGTGCAGCCCTGCCAATGCCATACAAACCCCAGCCATAGACGTTGTAGTTGTCTTGCCATGCGTACCTGCTACGGCCACTGTACATCCAGAATGAGCGGCCATTAACCTACCCAGGAACTCCGCTCTGGAAACAACGGGCACACCCATTTGGGTCGCCGCAATCAACTCTGGAGATGTCGACGCAATAGCTGCCGAGGCTACCACGAGTTGTATATCTGGTGAAATGTTCTCCGCTCGGTGCCCCTCAAAGATCGTCGCGCCAGCAGCTTTCAACCTCGCGAGGGCCGGGTTGGCAGCGGTACTCGCATACAGGTCGGAACCTGAAACTCGACTGCCACGCTCTAGAGCAACCTGAGCAAGTGCACTAACGCCAATTCCGCCGATTCCCGCAAAGAAGATATGCGAAGGAAAGGTAATGTGGGCTGTCATTTAAAAATATATCTATTTATTAGAGGTTACTAAAATCGGTAACCGAGCGTTCACGAGGATCCACATGGATACCCGTTGTATGCAGATAAGCTATCGCACGCTGAACCTCACCCAGTCGGCCCGTAAGTGCTATTTCAACCCAGCCGCCGTCCTCGTCGAGATCGGCACCTGTAATATTGCACACGATATCGAAATCACGGCCTAACCGATACAATATGGGAGTTGTGATTGACTGCCGTTGAACAACATCAAGCCGAATGTGTATTGTGTACGCACTGGAAATGGAATCTTCGGGTCGCTGGCCGAGCCCGCTTGGCAGAGAGAGATCCACTTCGCCACTTGCAACCATACCGAGACTCGCTAGGTAAGCTCTAGCGGCCGCACATTGTGAAGCAGACCCTTCCACTTCAATGGACATAAAGGCCGTTTCACTGGTGATACGCGCTTTAATAATAGTCGGTACCACGTGAAATAGCCTGGCCATCCGCCACAATATGGGTTGGCATACCTGCTCACCTACGGCCGTGATGTTTATGCACTGCGAAGCCATAACTTGTCCTTTAAACGATGCAATCGAAATCGTTACCCCGGCACTCGAAGGCACCGGGGCACAACACCAGAACTAACCCCCTGCAATTGCAGGAACAATGGAGATCGAGTCGCCATCCGCAATAGGTGTCTGCAGTCCCTGTAAGAAGCGGATGTCTTCTTCATTAACGTAGATGTTTACGAACCTGCGCAACTCCCCATCCGGGCCAATGAGCCTGGCCTCCATGCCAGGGAAATTTGCCTCTAGCTCGGCTAACAATGTAGCCACCGAGCCGGGACTTGCCTGCACGGCCTCCTGATTATTTGTGAACTTACGCAGAGGCGTGGGAATTAGCACGCTTATTGCCATAGAAACCTCCAAAAATCTACTACTAGTATACTGGCAAACTACACAACCTGTAACAGTTTGTCTGTCTGCAGTGCCTGATCGAGGGCGTCAAGATTCGGCTGAATGAGAACCGGCGCCCCCAGGTGCCCCTGCACGGCTTCCTGTGTCTTTAACCCGTTACCGGTTATGGCAATGACTACCAAATCATCCGCTCCAAAGCGCCCCTGCTCTGCAAGCTTCTTCGTAACCATGACTGTCACACCGCCAGCGGTCTCGGTGAAGATGCCTTCAGTACTGCCTAAAAGCTTGATGCCCTCAATCACCTCGTCATCAGTAACGTCTGCTGCCCAACCGGCGGATTTTCGAACAGTATCCATAGCCACATATCCATCGGCAGGATTCCCAATGGCTATGGATTTTGCAATCGTGTTGGGCTTTTGGGGCCTAAACACCTCTGCGTTAGTTTGAATAGCAGTAGTTATGGGCGAACACCCCGTGGCCTGGGCTGCATACATGCGCGTAGGCACTCCATTCTCCAACAGGCCAAGGCGGTTCATTTCATTCAAGCCTTTGTAAATTTTGCTGATTAGCGAACCGCCAGCACACGGAACAACGATATGATCCGGAGCACGCCAACCGAGCTGTTCGGCAATTTCATAACCAAATGTTTTTGAACCATCCCCGTAGTAGGGTCGCAAAGTGATGTTTACAAAGGCCCAGCCGTATTTGCCACCAGCTTCCGCGCAGAGCCGGTTGACTTCGTCGTAATTACCTTTAACGGCCAGCACGTTGGCACCATAGACAAGAGTACCTAATACTTTTCCCTGCTCAAGATCTGAAGGAATGAAGATGTACGCCTTAAAGCCACCTTCCGCCGCGTGGGCAGCCACCGAATTGGCCAGGTTTCCAGTGGAGGCACATGCAACAGTGTCGAATCCGAATTCGCGCGCCTTCGTAAGTGCTGTTGCGACGACACGGTCTTTAAATGACAATGTAGGATGATTGACCGCGTCATTTTTGATGTACAGATTGTTGAGCCCTAGCTTCTTTCCAAGGCGTTCTGCTTTAACAAGCGGAGTGAAGCCCACGTTGTGCCCTACACACGGCGGCCCCTCAACTGGCAGGAGATCGTGATACCTCCACATGGAGGGCGGCCCTGCCTGGATCGACTTTCTACTGACGCGAGGAGCGATTTCCTCCCAGTTCATGATCACTTCCAGCGGGCCGAAGCAGAGCTCGCACACATGTATAGGCGAAAGCGGATATTCTTCACCGCATTCGCGACAGCGCATACCAAGGGTCTTAGGCATTATGAAATCTCCCGTGTATAGTAAACTGTGCGGATGCGCCATGCAACAAAAAGGCCACTCGTAACCATGCGCTACCGCGGGGTGCACAGGACGAGAGGCCAAAGCCTTCGTGGTTCCACCTGTTTTCACTGTTCCGTCACCAGAACAGCCTCGTCGGGTGCAGCCTGTCAATTCACAGACAACACCCCGACCCTGTAACGGGAGTCCCCCGGCAGCGCCTACTGGGCATTAACCTGTTCAGCGCTGCGGCTCAGAGGCCATTTCGACTGGATTGCATGTACCGGCTTTCACCAACCCGGCTCGCTGTGTCAGCAACGACCAGACTACTCCACCTCTTCGTCGCCAAAAACCTTCACCGGATTAACCGGGATTTATTCTTTTTGAAATTATACCATAGGAACGTAAACTCTTGCGAGGAAGTAGGTGCTAATTCATAGTGCACCTAATTGTGCGATTGGCCTGTGCGCCTGCGTAAAGCCAGTTCAAATGTCAACTGGCCCATGGGAAAGATGAACTTGTAAGCGAGATTGTAAATTGGCAGCGTAAGTGCTCGAGTCCGAAACGCTGCCTCAGCTGGTAGTTCTGCCCCGCAGGTTGCCTAGCTGGTTCGTGACCAAAAAGCGTAATGTAGCCACGGCGGTGCCGAATACGATGAACACTACATCGACCTCAATGCGTAGCTGACCACTCAATCTATGCCGTTTAACTATGTCGTGATGACCGCCGAGAGCTTATTATTACTAGGTTGTTTTGCAAGGCAGGTCAGCCTAACCCTTGGCTACGGGCGGCAGAGGTACCGTGTAATTCCAGGCAATCCCTACATCGTCCCTGCTAGTTATCACGTTGTGAATAATCCCACCGTCTAGTTCATTTCCTCTGAAATCAACACTGTGCTTCTGCACACCACAATCCTTTAGCACAGGGTTTACATTAATCGGAAGCCGCTAGCAAATGGTCACGTTAGGAAAGCGTGCGTGTGGCGTAGTGACGATGTTGGTCGTATGTAGAACATGTAACGGTAAAACTGTGGTGCATTTCACCGCACCGGTCATATCTGGGCAGGGAAACTTAGTGGCGAAAGTGGGGGTCTTATTGGGAGTTGTCGATGAATCGACGCATATCCACTGTTCGCACTGCCGTTGTCGAAGTGGTAAAACCTACAGCTGCCACAAAAACGGCTAGATACGCGCCGCGTCACCGACCTGCCAAATGGCCGAATGGAAATTCGGTATGCGGCGTTCCTCGTTCCTAGCAAGCTGCGCGGACTGCAAGGCGTTCAGCCCGCAGTTGGCAGGTCGACTCGTACCTAGCTGCACCAGAAATCGTAGCGCCTTACAGTGTTGGTTGTGCTTGCAGTAAATGAAGACCGACCGAAAGTAGGAAGTGGTTTGCGTCTGTTGAACTTGCCGGAGGGCAGTTATGGACACATTTGCGGCCCGGAGCGCGCCGGCAACTGCCTTTGGCACTGCCGGAGATTGGCACACAGCCCACATTACTACCGCAATCCATTATCCCACTAGAATCGGTGTTGCTATCCGCAGCAGCAAAGGACGAGACAAACATGTGTTAGCCGGCCGCAACATCATTTAGCTTGAGAGCGATGGATCCACAACTGCAATGGATAATTACAATCTGAACGTTCTATATGTGACCGGCGTGCAGATGTTCAGTCAAACGCTCTGCGATTGCGCGGCAACCCTACCCGTTGGTATTTACCTGACAGCCGCGGTTTCTTAGTCCACGCGGCAAATATTTAATGGAACCGCCAGCATAGACAGTTCCATTAAATACCAGACTAATAACCGCTGACCTCGACCCTTCGGTGTTCGACCGAGCGTTCCAAACAATTCTTACTAGCTGCCCGGTTTTGCCTGCGATGACGGCGGCACAGAAGTTGAACCTGCCTGTTTGTACTTGGGGCCGTAATTGCCCTGTGGATTGTAACCCTTCGCACCAGGCGCCTTCCAGGGCGGAACGCCCGGAGCGCCGCCGCCTTGAGGCTGGTGTGGGCCAGAAAAGTACGCTACTCCTGCCACAACGATAAGGGCGAGTATGACAACAATAGATGTTGTGATTGCAGGATGAATCGATTTTTGCACTGATTTCTCCTAGGGTTAACTGGAAGCATAGGAGGACAAGGCTTGAGCCAAAGAGGCCCGTACTTGTCCTCCCTTCCATCAACCTACTGATCCTTATCCCACATACCGGAGGGATACATTCCGTATTGCTTCAGTTTCACGTCAATGGGATCTGTGCCCTGAACCTGAATTCCCTGTGGTGCTCTCGTGGCGTCAACCCTCATCCACTTGGCATGACCATCTGCGAACGCGTAATTGCCACCGCCGTTATGAAGTGTGCCACCGTTGGGAAGCTGATTCGGGTTAGTTAGATCGCCATACGTCCAGAAGATCTCTGTGGCCCAACCCTCACTCCATTGGTGGTACCAATTGGGGCGCTCTGCTAAGAAGATAGTGCTAGCCGGATTGGTGATCGACGAATCTGGGGCAGCAGCGGGCGACATGCTGTAAGAAAGGCCGCCGGGACTCCAGTCACCGTCTACGGGCCAGTCGAAATTCTGGCTATAGGTTACAGGTGTCGCAGCAATCTTGTTGTTTGCACCATCTTGCCCGCGATTCCATGTATCGTCCGGACACTTCCAAACCTGCTTGTCCTTAATATATGGATTGATTTGCTGGTGCCATGGCATCCAGCTAGGCGCCCAACCCCACGTCCAGCTATGAACCTCATCATAGTCTTGTGTGTACATCAGCTCGCCCAGCATAATCTGGTTCTCGTTGCTGATACAGGTAATACCTCGGGCCTTTTCGCGGGCCTGCGCAAAGACAGGGAACAGAATCGCAGCAAGAATAGCGATAATTGCGATTACTACCAACAGCTCAATTAGAGTGAAGCCATTGGTTTCTGAGCCATTACGGCTTGAAGCTCTCATTAGTATTCTCTCCTGAGAGTGCGTTCACCGCACTCGTATCGGTATCATGGGTCTCACACATTTAACGTGGTTCCCGGTGAGTATTCAACCGGAATCAGCCGGTGGCACACGCCCTGGTTGTTATTTCGAATCAACTCATCCAGAAGATCTACAGATGCGCTGGCGAGGTCATCAAGGTCTACCTTAACTGATGCCAGCCGGTGTCGGGTATCGAATGGCCAATGCACGCCATCGTAGCCCAGTACCGACAGCCTATCCGGCACGGAAATACCTGCACGTTCGCAGTATTCCAGCGCCTGATAACCTACGAGATCATGCCAGCAGAAAATAGCCGTTGGCGGCTGGCTTTGCGCAAGCATTCGATCGATCGCCGCACCGGTTGTCGCTCTATCGTGATCCCTAACAGGCACACACAAGCTATCCGGCACATCGACTCCGTCCTGAGCAAGAAGTTGACGAAGAAGGGTTGATCGCCCCTCAGCGTCTCTGCTCTCACCGCTAGCGTCGCAAAGAATGCCTATGCGTTTGTGTCCGGCCTCCACCAGCTTGCGCGCGGCTATGCCCATACCCAAATTCATGTCATCCTTCACCGTAGAGAGGTTGAGGCTGTTCCTTCTACCATTCACCAGCACGATAGGCAGCCTGGATCCCTCTAGCAATGGGACGAGCGGGTCGTCGAGTAAGGGAGCAAACATCAACAGTCCATCGGCACGGCCACCGTTGATCGCTCGATAGGTCTCTTCAGGACCTCGGTTGAAGTTGCAGTGCACGAGGATGTCGTATCCCCGTTTGCCAGCAGCATTCTCGATTGCAGTTGAGAGACGATCCATATAGAGGTCGTCGCTCTGTCTGTATCTAAAGCTGTTGAAAAAGGCGATTACGTTAGTAGATCCGCGCTGCATTGAACGCACCAGGAGATTTGGGGAATAGTCCAACTCTCGTGCTGCTGCTTCTACACGCTGATGAACTTCCTCAGAAATTCGCCGTTCACGAGCCTTACCTGTAAGAACCAACGAAGCAGTACTGACCGACACACCGGCTTTTTGAGCCACTGCGCTTAACGTAGATCGGTTGGATGCGTTATTGTGTCGTCTCATCGTGATTAACGTTGATCAATTTGTTTGCACAAATACTTGAGCAACATTCGAATGATATCACAGTACTTCCGTTTTGTCAACGTTAAATTAGCGGTTTTCACGAGAACCACCAACAAATTGTGATTATCTCTTCTTCGAATTTTGCTTGAGCGCACAATGAAGTGCTTGCAGTTGCATATATTCAAGGAAATAGGTCGATTACTGTAGATACGCACTTAGTTTCTGCCTCAGTGCGTATAATATGGGGAGCAAAACCTACAGACTGCGAGAACATCATGACTCTTTCTCACGGATTCCGGCTCGTTCGCACCGAAGAACTACCGGAAATCAACACTGTCGGCCATTTTTATGTGCACGAAAAGACAGGGGCGGAGGTACTGTCCCTGGTAAACGATGACGAAAACAAGTGCTTCGGTATCTCATTTCGAACCCCGGTCTCCAACTCTACAGGTGTCGCGCACATCCTTGAGCACTCGGTTCTATGTGGTTCACGCAAATACCCCCTGAAGGAACCATTTGTTGATCTACTTCGTGGCTCACTACAAACGTTTCTAAACGCTTTTACCTATCCGGATAGAACCTGCTACCCTGTCGCCAGCCAGAATCTGCAGGACTTTTATAACCTTATGGATGTCTATCTGGACACAGTATTTTATCCACGGCTGCAGCGCGAGATATTCCAGCAAGAGGGGTGGCACATTGAAATCGATCCCCAGGGTGGAAAATTAGTCTACCGCGGCGTCGTTTTCAACGAGATGAAGGGGGCATATGCGTCCCCGGATGATAACCTCGATAATCTCGTTCGGGAGTCGTTATTCCCCGCGAATGGATACCGGCACGACTCTGGCGGTAACCCTGCCGTTATTCCAGATCTCACATATGAGGCGTTTGTCGAGTTCCACCGTACGCACTATCATCCCTCAAACAGCATGACGGTGGTTTACGGTGATGACCCCGAGGAGGCTCGCCTCGAACGCCTGAACGATTACTTTAAGGACTTCGACCGAATTGACAGGCCCCCGCTGGTAGCACTTCAGCCCGCGTTGCCGTCACCTGTTCGGGTTACGGGCGCTTACCCTGCGGGTCAGGAGACAGAATCGCTTGCACAGACGTCGGTCAACTGGTTGCTGCCTCAATCTAGCGAAATTGACGCAAACTATAGTCTTAACTTGCTGGAAGAGGTTCTGCTTGGAACCCCGGTATCACCACTGCGTAAAGCGTTGCTTGATTCCGGGCTTGGTGAAGACCTCACCCCGTCCGGCCTCTCCACAGTGATGCGGCAGATGACATTCAGTGTTGGCATGAAGGGCGTGACGCCTGCCAATACCGAATCAGTCGAGCGCCTCATTATTGCCACCTTAGAGAAGATTGTGGATGAGGGTGTACCCGAGAGCGCCGTGGAAGCTGCGTTTAATACACTTGAATTTCAGATGCGCGAAAACAACACCGGTTCATTCCCGCGTGGTTTGGCGCTCATGGTTCGCTCGCTTACCACATGGACATACGATGGGGATCCGCTGGGGCCTGTTGCATTTCAAAAGCCGATGGACAGGCTGCGCGAGCAGGTTTTCGGTGTCGGTGATGTAAACAAGCATCTTAAGGCACTCATTCAAGAGCACCTGCTACAAAATCAACATCGAATTACAGCAACTATACTGCCAGATACAGGCCTTGATAAGGCATGGACGGAAGCCGAAGAAAAGCGCCTGGAACGCATAAAGGCTTCGTTAGGCGCAAATGAACTTTCAATAATTAGCGCAGAATTCGAACAGCTTCAGCGCATGCAGCACACGCCGGATTCTCCGGAAGCTCAGGCCAGTCTCCCTACATTGCACCTTTCGGACCTTCCACGTGAGGTCAAAGTAACACCCACAGCGCTCACCTCGCATGGTGATGTGCAGGTCCTTAGCCATGACCTGTTCTCTAACGGCATCCTATATGCACAGCTGGCGTTCAATCTTCGTGGCCTACCGGCTCGATTGGTACCATATCTACACCTTTTCAGTCGGTCACTCACCGAATTGGGAACTATGACCCGCGATGCCACAGAATTTACCCGCTGGATAGGATGTAAAACAGGCGGTGTGGGTGCTTCAAGCATGGCAACTACTGTAAAAGACAGCCCCCTTCCCGCTGCCCGCCTAATCGTTACTGGCAAAGCTACTGCCGCGCATATTCCAGACCTTTTTGCGATAATTCGCGAAGCCATTCTGGAAGTCAACCTGGACAATCGCCAGCGGTTCGAGCAGATGGTTCAGGAGGAGAAGGCACGGCTTGAGGCAGCACTCGCCCCAGCCGGTCGCAGTTTTATTGCGAGCAGATTACAATCCAGTTACAACCAGGAAGGATGGTTTAGCGAGACCACCGGCGGCATAGAGTATTTAATGTTTGTTCGTAAACTTGCTTCCCGCATCTCTACAGAATGGCCTTCGATACTCAATGACCTTCAGTCCATGCTGGCGCTTCTCATTCGGCGCAACAATCTGGTTATCAACCTCACTGCTGACGGCAAAACACTGGAAGCCGCTCATGGTGAGCTACCCCGCCTGTTGCAGTCGCTAAACGACGCTCCGATCGTGGATGCGACCTGGCCAATGGCAATGGACTGGCAGAATGCTGGCTTTACCATACCTGGTCAGGTGAATCATGTGGGCCTCGCGGTGGACCTCGCGAAGGGCGGGATCTCTCCCACTGGCACGGCAATCGCCATACAGAAGCTACTGGGTACCACCTGGTTATGGGAGCGAGTTCGACAGGAAGGTGGAGCCTACGGTGCCGGGGCCTCGATCAGCCGGTTAACGGGAATCATGGCATTCACCTCGTACCGAGATCCGAATCTAACTCGCACGCTAGATAACTTCCGAAACGCCGCGCGATACCTTGAGTCGCTGGAAATCAGCGATGAGGAGCTAGAGCGCACAGTTGTTGGAAGCATTGGTACGATGGATGCCTACCAATTACCGGACGGGCGCGGCTTTACGGCACTTGTTCACCACCTGGCCGGGATAACCGATGATTGGCGCCAACAGTCTAGAGAGGAACTACTGGCGACCACCCGAGATGACATTCGAGCATTTGGCGCAGCGCTACAATCTGTACTACCTAACGCGCGATTTGGAGCAGTGGCCAGTGAAGCTGCAATCAACGCTGCAAATGCAGAACAACCCGGACTACTTCAAACAGTCAGGGTGATGTAATCTGTTCAGGTTCCCCTCACCTAAAACGGCAATACGCCTTAGGTGAGGGGTTTCCAGACGCTCGCGCAAAGTCAATTTGCGTATTCGGATCCTCATTGGCCTATATATCGATGCCTTCCAGCTCCGAAATGACCGAATTCAGATCGTCAAGGATATTCTCAAAGTCGAATCCATTCTCGCTCTCCTGCCACTTTTCAGAACGCTCGTCGAAATATAACTGCATCTCGTTCTGCAACTCTTCGAGAGTTTTTAGCGCGCTTGACTTTAGGCTCCGCCAGTGCGAAGTGTTTGGTAAATTGCTCAATAACGATCTCCTCATGGAACGGTACAAAAACCAAGCCCTAGACCCTAGTTACACGAGAACACGGGATTTAGTGACACCCTCGCACCGTTAGTTTACTGCACTTAATCCCGGGTTTAGGCGCCCATAAAGGTATACCAACAGCGGACTTCGGCTCTAACTATATCAATTAGTTAGTCCAATACAAAACTCATTCTTTCAACATTGCACGTTGAATATTTTTTCCATTCAAAGCTCGTTACCACTGCCACAATTCGGCCAGCCTTAATCTATGTCTCCAAAAATTCCTCTGCAGAACCAGCGACGTGGTACGAGATGTAAATTAGGTTTGGCAGCCAACACCGCACGCGTCCGGTGCAGTTCCTCAATTTGCGCGAAAGTCTCACAGCCTCGAGCAGCTACCGCAGCATGCGGGCGGTGAGTGTATGCACCACCGGGGGCACAGGGGTGTGCGCACCCTTTATCGAGTGCCATATAATTGCGTTAAGCAATTGTGAACTATTCTCATCGGCATGCCTAAAATCCATATTCATACTTATTTTGGCGTCGTAAGATTTAGAGGAATTCAACGCGGCAACGATGTTTCTTCGCGGTAGTATGGCGCTAAAGGGAGTATCGTTCATCGGTTGCGAAAGGAAATCATGAATTAAAGGAGCGTTGGCATCGTAGCGGCACATCGGCTTCATGTGAAGTAACGACTCAATGGTATGCAAAATAGAGTCAGTAGTATAAAAGTGATGGTCAATGCTATGTTGTGCGATGTACGGACTGATTACGTAGGCAGTTGATCTGTGACAGTCAACGTGGTCATAGCCGTTCTGCGCGTCATCTTCCACCACAAAAATTGCAGTCGATTTCCAGTAAGGACTATGGCTGACTGCCTGTACCACGCGCCCTACAGCGTAGTCGTTGTCTGCGACCATCGCCTGTGGCGTTGCATATCCTGGTTTGGTGCCAATAGTGTGGTCTCTCATGAACCTCACCATCTCCAAAGCTGGAAGATCATTGTGCTTTACAAACTCGTGAAACTCTCTAAGCCACTCGGATACCCTGGAATTGCTGTGGTATTGACCATATTCTCCCCTCTGTGTAGGCGCCTTGCAGTCGTATTTTGCCCATGCATCGCTGTCGGCAAAGTTGAACGTAAGCCTCCGGAAATTAAGATCTGTATGACCCACTAACCCGGGTTCGTCCGGGTGGTTGTCTGCAAGGACAACTCTTCCCGTTTTGGGATCTTTGTAGTTTCCGCCCTGTAGAAAAAAGCCGTAGTTTCTATAGCTCACGCCGGACCTTGCAGCGTCGTCCCACAAATACCCACCCGGTGCTTCGGTAACATCCGGGAGGCCCTCTCGGCTAACGGGAATCCCATTGACTACTCCACCAAAATCGTAGAACCGTCCCCTACCGCTGTAGTTATAGGGCACATTGCGCTCAACGTACTCACTCGCCATTCCCTCAGTACACCAGTACCAGCCGTCTGTAGAAACTTCGGCACTGCAGTAGTAGTTGTCTAGCAAAACAAACCGCAAAGCAAGTGCGTGCTGATTGGGCGTGACCATTTTACCAAATGTGCAGAGAGAGGGATCTCCATTTCCCTGCGGAATATCACCTAGAACCTGGTCGTAAGTCCGGTTCTCTTTGATGATGTAGATAACGTGCTTTATACCGGTTTTAGGCAGAGGAGTATCGTCCTCCGCACGATTATTGGCAGCAACCTCGGCGCTCAGTCGTGCCAGATCTACCTGCTTCGGGGAAGCAATCACCTGCACAGTTCCCTCAAGGATATTTTCTATGTACCGTCCCCAACCACCCGATGGACCTTGGTCCTTACCGTTGGAGCGCTTGGCTTGGTAGCCCTTCGCGTTGGCTATGAACAACCGACCACCCACAGAAGCTACTGCGGTGGGATACCAGCCCGTCGGTACCTCTCCGAGCAGCTTAAGGCGCCAGTGTGAAATTGCAAACACGGCCACTGCATTTTTATCGGCCAGGGTAACATACAGCCTCGTTTGGGCCCGGTTTAGGGCCAGGCCGGTGGGTGTAACTCCGGGCAAACCCGATCGACCCCGCAACGATTCAGTCTGCAGCACATGATCGTTGAGTGTGTTAATGATACTCACCGAACCTGAAGCGGCATTTGCAACAAACAGATGCGTTTGGCGGGCATCTAGCAGTAGAGCGATTGGATGGTCACCTGTTCGAATGTTCCTTACGATGTGCGCCGGTTCGCTGCTGCCGACGTAGACATCGGAAACAACGCCATCGCGTTCACTGCTAACATACACCTTTTGATCGGCATCCGGTCCTTTCGTCACCGCGGTAACAGCATACGAAAAGCCGGGCGTGGGCACCAAAGTTACACTTCGCCTGCCTGTGGTCTTCATGATCGCAAGTGAGCTAGGTAAGCCCTTGCTGGTTGTGGTCTCATTGTTGGTAACGTAAATTCGCCGACCTGAACCGCTGACTGCGATGCCTGCCGCGAAAATCGGATGGGAGGCGCTCTGTGGAGAAGCTTGGAGCTCAACTCCAGTAAAGGAAATGCGACCTCGTCCGTTCAGCGCGTATTCGCCAATAGTCCCTGCGGACCCATAGGAGACGTACAGGCGGTAGCTGCCGTCCTTTCGAGCGTTGGGCGCGAACGCCAGGCCGTAGTAGAGGTTTAGCTTTTTATGGTCATGCCAGTTAGCGTGGCGCACTCCAATCTGTGACACTACCGCGCCGGTCTTGCAGTCGATCACCGACAGATATTCGCGGAAACCCGTATCTGTCACTACCAGGTAACGACCGTCAGGTGAACCTACCATGTTACAGGGAAAACTACCTACGAAGTCCTGTCGGCCCTCAGGGGAGATTCGCTCACCAGTTGGCAGCCGATGGCCCGGCGAAGTGGAGGCTTCAGTTGAAATGCGTGTTAAGAGGACCAGGCACGCTGTAAGAATGCCGAAACGGATCCAAGTTCTACCCATAAACACTGCTCCTCGCGGGCCCTTGATGGCACATCTCTTATTGACTGGTTTTACATACCAGAACATTGTAACCGCCCTCTGTCATGTAACTATTAACAAACCATTAAGATTTCATTAACAGGTTGGGCACAGCAATACGGTTATGACATGCGCGTTAAGACTGTTGGCTCGTGTGATACGTCGTGTGGTTGCCGAGGTTGAACCGCATTGTTACGGGCTACCTACAGCGGCGTAGAGGATAGTGCTTGTCGTTACTGCCTTTCTAGAAGCTCGGCGATATCAGTATGGCCACCGTGACGCGCCCAGCCTGCCGGTGTACCACCCCATAATGGCTCGATTACCTGGTTGGATGCACCTCGGCTCATCAACAGTTCGACTAACCTTCTAAAGCCTCGGTTAGCCGCCTCATGCAGCGCAGTTCGTGGCGATACCCAGTCGCAAGGTGTAACTAGCAGGTCTCCGCTAGCTCCTGCGTCCAGCAAAATAACTGCAATTTCGTAATGGTTGTGTACAACTGCATAGGTGAGCGCTCGTTCCACCAGTTCGCGGGCAGGTGCTTCATGCAGGCACCTATGCACGAGTTCCACGTCGCCCAGCCCTGCCGCATGCCTAAGGTCCACTCGTGCGCCCCTGCCTGCAAGCGCGCGCGCTGTACCAAGCCCACAATTCCAGAGTGGTAAGGACAGCACATCCGGGTCATCCAACAGATCAGTCATTGCGCCATGCTGCGATAACAGGTCAATGATCGACAGAGATACCCCCGCATCGGAGACCTGCTTCGAGGTGATTACCAATCCTATCGTATTCGACTTTCGCAGATCTCCGCATAGCGCGTTGGGATCCGCACCACACTTCAGCAAGGACTTGATAACCTCCAAAATATTAGGAGGCAATGCACACCGAATTGGGTTACCCGCGATATGGTGCAGCAACATCGCCCCAGCGAAATAACCGCTTTCATACCACTCGCCCTTTGTACAACGGTATGAGATTAGTTGCGGATACCTTGTCAACAAATCGTTCAGAAGCTTTACGTCACCGCTGTCCAGTGCGTCCACCGCCGCCAGGAAGTGGACGTGGTCTTTTAACGCCACCCAGCTGGTGAAGCTGCTCTCCCTGGCGATAACCAAAAGCGCATCGTTCAGGTCGATCTGTCCGCTGCTAGTGCGGCCAGCCGCCTCGGGTCCGTGGCTTTCAAAGCGGCTTAATGCATCGGGCGAACCAGCACGAGCCTGACGAAGCAGCTCACGAGCCTCGGATTCATACCGGCCAAGGTCTACGTCCATAGGTTCAGATATCTTGCCTCCTGTCGCATCTAGCCATGGACCGGTTGCTGCTAGCCAGAGTACAACGCAATCATTGTTTCACACGGTAGAGAATTCAACGGTTTGATCTGGCTCCCTTGGTAGACCATAGCAAAATCCCACCAGGGGTGCACACTTTAGCTCTCTCGCCGCTACATTCAAATCCGCGGTCCAGAGTTTGGCGGTCGACATGCAGGCTGGCGGTATTATCGTCCTGGTGAATGTCCCCTTGCACTAGTCAACTGCAAGGGGACATTCACCGCCTACTTGGTTGAGCTAACCGGATAACCGAGCAGTGACAGCATTTTGTCACCGTAGCGTGTGCCAAATTCACGGTATCCAGCAGGAGTAAAATGCAGGTGATCTGGTCGGCAGGGGCACCCGGCTGATGAGATAACGTAGCAGTTTGGTATTGTTTGGGGAAGCGTGTCTATAATGGCGTTCATACTTGCACAGGCGCCATTTTCGTCAGCGTTCACCACTTCGCCGGCGAGCAGAGGGACATTAGCAGGATTCAGGTGCAGGTCCTTAATCAGGTCGTCATAAACAGATTTGACTTTACTGGGCCAGTTAACATCGCCGGTGTTAGACTCACCCTGGTGCAGCAATATGCCCTTTATAACCCCTGTCTTCTGTGCTATCCTCGCCATATCAACCAGTCGCTGATAGGGGTCACCGCCGTACGCTGCGATAATCCCCTTCATCCAGGAAGGTGCAGTCTCTGAATATGCCTTGTACTGATCCTTCTCAAACATCTCAATTTTGCATCCGGCAACGGCGACATTAATGATGCCAACCCGAATATTCTTGGGAAGATGGGCAACGAGGGTACGGCCGAAATAATCACAAGGACTAATCCCTGTACCAGGGCGGGCGAGCGGCGGCACAGCAGTGTACCAATGGCCCATTTTGCGTTGCATTTCTGTAAAGTCAACAGCGGCCATCATTTCGAAACGAGGGTCGATCGGCCCCATATCCTGTTGCTCTACACCGGGAAACCCTTCCATGTTGGATTGCCCAAACGCAAGGAAGACGTAGAAGTTCTTATTTTGTGCGACAGCTGATACATTGAGAAAGAGCATTGCAGCTAAGACGAGAAGTCCTGTTCTCATTCATACAACCTTTCTAATCGACTTGATATTGTTCGCTCACGCCATACAAGGCTATCGAAACACCCGTTGTAGAAAGTAATAGAGGTTGTTGCGCCACTCGATCGGATCATGCGACCGATTGCTCACGCTCCAAACGTGGGGAACGTCGTGTTGTTTTAAATAGACGTGAAGATTTTCACTAAGGTGAAACAGCCCGTCAATCGTACCGCATGACAGCCATAGCAACTTAAGCGCCGCTGTTGCGGCTCGTGGGTGCGGAACCAACTGTGCCGGGGGATACGTGTTGGGGGCAGGAGAAAAGGCCCCAATCCAGGCGAAGAGGTCGAGGTGGGCAAATCCGAAATCGAGCGACTGTCCCCCGCCCATCGAAAGTCCTGCGATGGCTCTATGCTCCCTGTCCGCCTGCACCGAAAAGCGATGTTCTATGGTCGGAATAACATCCTGTATCAGGTCTTTCTCGAACGCAGCAAATGCCGGCGCCGCCGCGTAGATGTTTCCTACAGGTCTATCGTCCTTCTGCGCGCGCCCATTGGGCATCACAATAATCATCGGCACAGCTTTTTGCTCGGCCAGCAGGTTGTCTAACAGCAGATTAGGTTTGGCAAACCGCTCCCACTCCGTCTCATCGCCCCCTATTCCGTGTAGCAGGTACAGGACAGGATACTTCTTTTTGGCGGTATAACCCGGAGGCGTGTAAACGTTCATTTTGCGCCAGGTACCTACCGTTTTTGAATAGTACGACACCATGTTCAAGCTGCCGTGGGGAATATCTGGTCGATCAGCTTCTATGCCTGCAGGCGGAGGAGGATACAAAGGGGTGTCATCCGGGCTAAGCTTTCCGCCCAAGCCATTCGCCGGAGGTGCTATTTTTGGTTCACCCACCGCCGGTTGGTCCCCAGACTGGCGAACAAAGGGAATCAACGTCGGGTACGGTTTGCCCAACTTCTGGATGACGATGATTGGACGCCTGGCGGGAGTCGGTTTTCTGCCCGCTGCTTGTAAAACTTCTGCTGGACCGACGAAGGCATGAGTTCGCACGGAGGCAAGCGCAGGTACAGCTAACAAGTTCACAGCCAGTAAGATGACAGCAGCATTGCTGGTACGTTTAGGGACTTGCACTAAGGAATGCGTCATCACACACCTCCTATTCAGTAACGGAAGTCACACCAAGGAAAAGCCGCGTAGAAAAACTCTCGAATTGCTGCACTATGTTAAAAGTAAGCGCGAAAGTGCCGTCAAGGATCTCACCGAAAGAGCTTCTGCAAAAGGTAGTACAGGTTGTTACGCCATTCCTGAGGATCATGACCAAAATTGCTTACATTCCACACGTGTGGTACTTCGTGCTGTGTAAGGAATTGGTGTAATCCATCACTTATGTGAAATAGACCGTCCTCAGTACCGCACGAGATCCAAAGCAGTCTAAGCATCGCTTTTGTCTCGTTTGGGCCGGGGATGAGGTTGGAGGGTGCAAGGGTATTTGGGGCGGACGAGAACCCACCTATCCATGCGAACGAATCGAGGTGGCTCAATCCAAAGTTCAACGCCTGACCGCCTCCCATAGAGAGTCCTGCGATGGCTCGATGCTCTCTGTCCGCCTGCACCGAAAAGCGCTCCTCAATTGCAGGTATGACATCCTGTAGCAGGTCCGCCTCAAACACGGCAAAAGCAGGGGCCGAAGCAAATACGTCTCCCACAGGCCTGTCGTCCTTCTGGGCGCGTCCGTTGGGCATCACAATAATCATCGGTACGGCTTTTTGCTCGGCCAGCAGGTTGTCTAACAGCAGATTAGGTTTGGCAAACCGCTCCCACTCGGTCTCGTCGCCGCCAATTCCGTGCAGCAAGTAGACAACAGGATACCGAGTAGTTGGCGAATAACCCGGCGGCGTATAGACAAGCATTTTGCGCGTGGTTCCCACCGTCTTGGACTCATACGTGATTGTCTGCAGAGTCCCGTGCAGTACGTCGCTGCGATAGGCGTCAATACCCTCGGGAGGAGGAGGAAACGGGGTATATCCCTCCTGCTGAGGCTTTCCGGTATCCTGCCCCTGGCGGTTCTCGAGGCTGTTACGTGCCAGTGCAGGCTTGGGAGATTGCTTCGTTCGGAATAGCAGCGGCGCAAACTGATGAAGACAGCGCCGCCACGTGAGCCACTCATGGGCGGTACCGGGCGACTCGTAATAGGTATGAACGATACCCTCAGACTCCAAAAGCTGATGGTACCCATGAATGCCGTTGTAGAATCGATCGCCTTCAGCGGTACCAATGCCGATCCATAGAAGATGCATCAGGCTGTTGAAGGCATCTACATCCGCCATGATCCCACCGTAATCGGCTTTGAGGTCTACCGGCCCACCAAATCCGCCTCCCGCGCCACTAAACCCACCTATAGACGCGAAGGTATCAGGATGACCGAGGCCGATAGTAAAAGCCTGGAGACCTCCCATTGAGAGGCCGGCAATTGCGCGATTCTCACGGTCGGGTATCGTGCGGTAGTGAGTATCGATCATCGGGATAAGATCGTGTAGGAACAGGTCGTCCAATGCCGCAAACATCCGCTGAAATTCCTGACGGCTGGAACCCGGGCTGATTTGAACGCGCTCTTCTCCCACACGCTGTGCGTACCCGTTCTCCATAACAATAAGCATCGGGACTGCAGTACCTTCGGCGATAAGGTTGTCAAGAATGGCACCCACTCTGCCCTGGTTCACCCAACCTCGCTCGTCTTCACCGCCGCCGTGTTGAAGATACAGTACCGGATAGCGAAGTTCCGGATGTTCGTCATATCCAGGTGGAGTGTAGACGAATACCCTTCTCCATGTTCCAGTCGTTTTCGAGAAGTAACGCCGTTCCCGTATTTCGCCCTGTTCAACGTCCCGTGGTAGATAGTAATCAACGCCCGGCTCCGGTATCTCTATACCGCTGGTCTGGCGGCCACACCCATAAAACGATTCGCTGCACGGATCATTAACCGCAACCCCGTCAATCTTAAGAAAGTAGTAGTGAAACCCTGGCACCTGCGGTTCTGTGGTGACCGTCCAAAAGCCTTCGGCATCCAATTCCGCCGGGTAGTGTTTACCCAGATCAAACTCCACCTTTTGTGCCTCGGGCGCTTTAAGTCGAAAAATGACACGCAGATCCGGCAGTATTCGCGGGTATTCCGAACCAGGTACGTTGGATGTTGGTAAGACGTACTCCTCGGCGCTATTTGAAGCTGCTGCCCCACCAGCAAGCCGGGAGATGCCGACTGCACCGATTAATGGAATGATAGCAGTGGCAGAATGAACCAACGAATGCCAATAAAAGTCCATTTCCTGTATCCTTCGAATAAGGTCCTCACCGTTCACCATTCCAGCTAATGGTTTGCGTGCGGAACTTACATCTGGCCGTATTAACAAGTTTTGCAGCCGTTACAATGGGAATGTGCGGGCGTCTAGCCGAAGGGCAACGCACCGCCCTTGCGAAGGCGGCCTATTTGCCAAACTGCCACCATGCGAAATTGAAAGCACCTGAGCCCGGTTGACGGTTGAAGACGAAATAGAGATCGTGAACGCCCTCTGCGCCCTGAATGTCTGAATGGAGCACTTTCCACGCATCCGCTCCGCCGGTATCGGGAACAGTTACGGTGGCTATCACAGGGCCGTTAACACTGTCCAGGTGAACAACAATGGAAGAACCCGAGGACTCACTCGCGGCATTCAGGGCAAGCGACCTGGCACCGCGGGCGCCAAAATCGACGTTCTCCACCTTGATGTAGGCTCCGTTCTGCTCGCCTGTCACACAGACCCCTGCACCAGACAAATTCTCCGTGTGAATTCCACTTTCCCAGGCAATAGTTGCCGCCCTAGTCCTCTTGAACGGATCTAGATGAGCTATAGGCGGCGCGCCCTTGCGGGTAGGTAGAATGGTGGGAAATGAACCGTCCGGGTTGTACTTGAACTCCTCAACACAGACGGATCGATCAAAGCCTCCCCCACCGGGCAGCGCTTGATTATGATAGAAGAAGTAGGAGTGCCCTTTGTAGTCAATCACACCGGGATGATTGGTAAACGCCAGGTGTGGAAGGTGATTAGGCATGATAATGCCGCGATAGGTCCAGGGGCCGGTTGGTCCAGGGCTCGTGGAATAGGCGATGAATTCCGGTATACCTCCTGCCGCGTACACCAGGTAGTACAAATTGCCCCGTCTGTAGAACCACGGTCCTTCCACATAGAGCGACCGTCTATGCTTTAAACCTGGACCTTTACCAAATGCAGCCGGTGTAAGCGGTACCTTTACAATACCAACCTTCTGGTCATAGGAGATCATATCTCGGTTGAGCTTTACGTAGAAAAGTTGTGAATTGCCCCAGTAAAGGTATGCCTGTCCATCTCGATCAATGAAGACTGTTGGGTCAATATCCGCTGGACTTATATGCACCAGCGGGTGCCCAAGCGCATCGTGGAAAGGCCCCTCCGGTCTGTTGGCAACGGCTACCCCAACAGACATGCCAACACCCTTCTGCGTCATAGGTGCGTAGCAGTAGTATTTCCCATTGCGCTGTATGACCTGTGGCGCCCATGCATCACGCGCTGCCCACGAGAAGGTCTTGAGCGATAGAGGCGAACCTTCGTCCGTCCAGTTGACCATATCGGAGGACGTGTATAAACGCCAATCTTTCATTACAAACCAGGTTGCATGGTCCTCGTCGTGATCGGTGTACAGGTAGACCTTCCCATGTATCACCACGGGAGCGGGATCCGCAGTATACCTTGTCTGTATGATAGGGTTGTCCGCCCGTGCAGCCGGCAGGAGCGTTAGAGCATAACTAAGTGTGAGCAGCGATGGCAGTAGTTTACTGGTCTTCATTGTTCTCCAGTCCGGGCGATGTATGTAATTGCGCCACAATTCAAGGCGTCAAATGATAGGCAGGCATCTTCAAGCATTCGCACCAGGCCCACAAAAAGGTGAGCCTGGTGCCGCTAACTTCTACGGCAGCACGGTAAGTTCGGCAGCACTCACCGCGTCGGTTCCATCCACGTTCGAGAGCGCAGTAAAGCGGAAATACCGCGCCTCCACTGGTTTGAAATAGACTTCCTGAGCGGTTGGGTTATTCTTCACATTATCGAATCGCCCGTTTTCAATCTCTGTGGTCCACTTATTCCCGTCAACACTGGTTTCAAACCGAAAGGTGTTCACCGTTCCGATCGATTGACCATCCTGTCGAGGTAAGTAAACAAACCCAGCGATTCTTAGTGTGCGCTGCATATCCACGGTGATGACGTGAGGCATGGGACCACTAGCCGCCCATAACGTCGCAGGATTGCCGTCAATGGCGTGATTGGCGCTGCCCCAATCGGTAGCCGATTGGGTGTCGACACTAATAACCTTCCAGCCCAGAGGAATGTAGCCCGGGTACGATTTTTCGGCGACCATGCCTAGGTCACCCGTCGCCGTGATACACGCGGCGTACACAATACCGCCCTGTGGGAGCGAAAGAGGCGACCGGTACACTGTGGAATGAACAGTGGGCATTTCGCCGTTTACGGTGTAAACCATGGTGAGATTATCCGCGTTGCGCATGGTAACAGCACCTTCGGCATCTCGGTCAGATAGTATCGGTGGCGCAATGAGTTCTGCCTGTTTGTAAAGAGCCAGCACCGCAAGCGTGGGCTCCAGGCGCGAGCGAGCGATGCTAATTCGCACACGGTCTGTGGTTATTGGGGAGTGCAATCGCAGCAGCCGCTTGTGCCCAACCGTAGTCTGTTGGTCTACCGTTGTCCACAGCCCATTGGTCCAAGCTTCCACGCTGAACTGTTCAATACGTTGACCACGGTGGTCGACCGCTTCCTGCAGGCAGACAACGTCGAACGTGGTGGGTTGCGCCAGTTGAAGCGTGAGCAGGCCCGTAGTGTGCCCCTGGGCAGCCTCCCACCAGGTATCAAGGCTTCCATCCATCGCGTGGGACGGCTGATGCGCCTTATCTGACGTGTCTGCGGTGAGCGTGCCTCCCTCGGCAAGGTTTTTGTCAAAGGTCGCGGCGATTACTTGTGCCATTTGCCGCACGGCGGTTACCTGAATGTCTGGAATAAGGCCCCGCGTATTTGGCGAAAGGTTGAGGAGCCAGTTGCAATTGCGACCAACTGAGGCGTAGTAGTTATTGATAAGATCAGCAGCCGTGCGGCACGGCTTGCCTGCGGCCCAAAACCACCCATAGAGAATGGGCATGTCCGCTTCTGCAGGGTACCACCACAGGTAGGAACCCGGTACCAATTTTGCGTTGCTGCCCAGGTCCTCTGCAGTCATGTCGGGCCACGTGCAGTCCTGCGGAGCTTCTGGAAGGGGTACTACGCTCCATTCGGTCGTCCTGCCAATACCACCCTCGTTGCCAACCCATCGCGCATCCGGCCCCTTTCCAAAGATGACGGCCTGCGGCTGAAGATGACGGATGAGATCATACCAGGCCTGGTAATCATAGGTTTCGTGTACACTGGGATCGGGATTGGCGCCGTCGAACCACACCTCTTCGATGGGACCGTACTGCGTGAGGAGCTCATAGAGCTGGTTAAGGAAGTAGCGGTTGTAGTCATTCACCACGTACTCGTAGCTTTTGAAGCCGTGCGGCGGGGTGCGCCCTTTCGAGGGCTGTCGTGTGAATTCTGCGGGATCGGTTGGTATCACAGACTTTACGGCCTCACTTCCATTGCCGTAATAGCCAGAGGGGTTGGTCGGATTTGTGCGGAGCTGGAACAGGTCTGCAGGTGAGAGGTAGACGCCCATTTTGATGCCATGTCGGTGAGCTGCCTCGGCTACCTCCCGCACTTCGTCCCCTTTGCCGTCACGCCAGGGACTGGAAGCAACGGTATGCGCAGTGTATCGGCTTGGCCACACGCAGAACCCGTCGTGGTGCTTGCACACCAAAATAACCATACGCCCACCGCCATCCTTGATGGTGCGCACCCATTGATCCGCATTCAGTTCGGTAGGATTGTAAATTGAGGGGCTTTCATGCCCGCTTCCCCACTCCACACCATTAAACGTGTTCGGCCCGAAATGGATAAAGAATTCCCGCTCAAGCCTCATCCAGGCGGTTTGATTCGGCCGAGGAAGAACCTTCGCGGCTTTCTCAATTATCACCGCCTCTGAGTCACCGTTGGCGATAAACTGAACGTCGGAGTAAGGGATTGAGGGTAACGAGTTCGTGTCATTACTATTCATGGTTGTGCTCGCATCTGTTGGAAGTGGAATACCCAGCCCAAGGGCACCGATGCCCACGGCTTTTAATAGGCGCCGCCGCGTAAGTGACCGCTTATTATCTGCCCGACGGTTATTTTTATCGTTGTTGGTCATAGCGATTTTCCTGTACATTGGTCTGCGGTTAGCGTTGAATGAGAACGCGTAATCGATGAACGGAGCCTTGTGGTGAAGTTTCTACCGGCACCCCAGTGTCACTCTTTTCCCATCCGTCTGCAACAAAATTAAGCAGGGCTACAGTTTATACCTCCTGAAGCGCACCACGCTCGATGGCGTGGCGGTAAATACGCGTATTTCGTTTATAGTCTCCCGCATGATGAGGTGCGCACGACATTATCGCGAGTTTAGCGAAATCACGACTTTGGCACCGGTGTAGTGCACCGTGTAGTTCGGTTGCCCCAATCGCACGCCGGTACCGTTGTGCGCACCAACAACCACGATATGAAATGTTCTACTGGCCAGCATCCCATTAAAGCTTCCGGTTCTACTGCCAATCGTCAACTGCCTTGCATTGTCGTTCCAGGTAAATGGAATTACGGAGTATTTACCCTTCTCATAGTTGTATGTGTTGCCTTCATCCTCATACAGCTTGAAGGATCCGCTGGCGCCGCTGTAAACGCGGATCTCAAGCGGATTTGCGCTCTCATTGGCGTACTGAATAAATGGCCCCATGGGAACGACAGATCCTGCCTTCACATAAATCGGAATCTCATTGAGGGGCGTAGCAACTACGTGCGACGTGCCACCAGTGATGGAAGCTCCTGTCCAAAAATCGAACCATTTACCGGCAGGGAAATAGACCGATCGGGTAACGGCATTAGCCGTTGTTACAGGATTGATCATAAATGCTGGACCAAAAAGGAACTGATCTTTTATGTTGTACACGTTTGGATCGTTTTGGTAATCAAACACCAACGGTCGCATAATTGTGTAACCTTGGCTGGTAACTTTCCATGCCAAAGAATAAATGTAGGGCATCAACCGGTAGCGAAGGTTATCAAATTTCAACAGTGTCGCCTTCGTGGTATCGCTCCAGCTATCGCTATACAGTTCTCTTGTGCCACCGCCATGTATTCGAAAAATTGGGCAAAATGTGCCGTATTCAAACCAGCGTGTGAACAGCTCATTGTTTGCGCTGGTCTTCCAGTTCTTGGTATGTCCCCAATAGCCGCCAATGTCTGTTGTCCAGTAGGGCATGCCAGCACTTGCAAAATTAAGGCCAGCGGGAATCTGCCTCTGTAACGTGGCAAAATTGCACTGGATATCTCCTGACCAGCAGGTGGTAGCGTACCTCTGCTGCCCGGCAAATGCGCTGCGGGTAAGTATGTAGACCCGTTTGCCATGGGGACCTACGGTGCGCCATCCGTCATAAAGCGCGCGACTGTGCTCTAACGGATAGGCATTGATATTTAGTACACCTTTGCCCAGAGAAGTGTTTACTGTGCGCATATTAAAGGCGTCAGGATAAGGCTGCGGCTCTGTGTTGTCGGCCCAAATTCCATCCCAGCCATATTTGCCCAACAGGTCGTCATAAATCTGGCGATAAACCACAGCCCGTGCTTTCGCGTTAAATGAATCGTAAAAGTGGTGCGTTCCTGTGCTAGGATAAAACGCACCCAGGCGGTTGATTTCGTTGAAGTTATGATCCTCTCCAGGATTAGTCGGATTGGCCACATCCTCATACACCGGCCAAATGGAAATCATTCCATGTATGTGGGCGTTATGAAAGTCGGTTAACAGGGCTTTAGGGTTGGGATAGCGGGCAGGATTCATGATATGAGAACCCCATGCAAACGGGCTCCAGTAATCCCAGTCCTGCACAATACAGTCTAGCGGAATGTGGTTGTTACGATACCCATTTTTCACGGCCTCAAGTTCCGCCTGACTGTTGTACTTGTCTTTTGACTGAAACAGACCATATGCCCATTTGGGGAACATTGGCGCAGCACCCGTGGCGACTCTGTACAGAGATACTACTTTGCCTAGGCTTGGTCCATAAAAGAAGTAGTAGTCCACCATGTTACCGCACTGCGAAACGTAACGAAATTCGGTGTCATTATCCACATCGCCGTAGAAATCTGATGGCGAGGCGTTGTCCCAAAAGAGGCCGTATCCCCGGTTGGAGACCAGCACTGGAATATTGATCTCGGTATTGGCGTTAAGAATATGCTCATTGGCGCCTTTAAGATCTAAAATGTCATCCTGGTGCTGCCCCAAACCATATAGGGCCTCGCTGGCGGGGGATTGGTAGAGGTTTTCTATCCGGTTCGTGTTTACGCCACTTACCTCGTCTGGAGTAACAGATTTGCTGTTTTCACCGGCTTCGGCAAGTATTACGTGGTTTTTAAGGTCTGCAAAGGTGATCGATCCCGTATTCCTGCTCACACTTACCTTAAGGCTGGAGGTTTGGATGGTAATACTTGCCGCACTACCGTGAACATGGAACCGTGGTTTACCCCAGATTCTGTTGACGGAGAGTGAATGCTTGATGGGTAAACTGGCGGCAGGAGCATATTCTACGCGAATAATGTCGCCTTCACACACTTGAACTCGCATGACGCCTCGGCTTAACGAGAATGTCACCCCTTGCGCATCTGTTTTGTAACGGACTACAGACAGGTTCGAAGCAATATTGCTGTCATTTGGTAAGCTGCGCACTACCTGGCCTGAGGCATGCGAACTAACGGTTGCTGCCACCATAGCCAGCAACAATGTTCCAACTAAGTACCCGCGTAGTGTGTGCATTAAAGTACCATCCTCTCATGGGTCGTAACTACCTGCCGGTGAGGTAGTTAACAAAACCTTGCAGTAGACGCACCAGCCAGGTTGCTAGTGTCCACCAGCTAGTGCAGCCAGCGACAGCGAACCGCTCTCGTGGAAGTAATCTACGTCTAGCCAGCCACGGCTTGCCGCTGGGTTATAATCAAAGATGCCAAAGCGCTCACCCTGAAACGTCGCTAATGTAAAATGCATTGGAAACGGCTTTCCAAGCGTCTCGAATTTTTGGCCGTCCAGGCTGTAACTGAATTCCGCCAGGTTGGTTCGAAAGTCGCAATGAACAGCAAGCCAAATCGTTTCAGCGCGCACACCGGCAACGGTGTTCGTGACATCCTCCGAGGGCGCCTGAAGGTTGCCATTGTGATTTACCACTCGCACAATCCTCATGCCTTTCGCCCCGCGGTAAACACCAATGTAACCAAAATACTGCTCCAGGAGGCACAGCCCAGCACGATCTCCTGCCCTAAGGTGACTGACATCGACCTTTATCACACCGGAACACACTGGGCCCATGGTGCGTTGGGTGAGGGTGTTGCGGGCATTCGTAAGGTTAGGAGCGGTCTGTGTGTAGAGGCGAAGGTAACCGGGCCTGGCAGTGAGTGACCACTTTGAGTCGTCAGGATTGTGATTCCACTGCCACTGCATCGCCAGGGTCGTGCCTGTAAAGTCATCGGAAGATGGCGGTGAAGCAATTGCCGAAGTCACAAGCGCGGGTTTTTTACTGGTCACAGGGAAACCAGGTTCATTAGGCTCCCCAAAATAGGGCCAGCCGTTGCTCCAGGTGATTGGGCCGAGCCACATCGTCCTACCCACTGGCCCTGTATCCGCAAGCGAAAAGCCCCACCAGTCGCCGTTAGGGAGCTGCACAATACCGCCCTGGTGAGGAGCATGCCACGGCATCTGGTTTGCACATACAGTAGTGCTGGTGAACGGCCCATCGCGGTGCGGAGAGCGCGAGCAGGCAATGGTCGCGTTCATAGAGTAGACCGCATTAAAGACGTAATAGGTGCCGTGGATCTTGTAGGCGTGCGAGCCCTCGCCGTCGTGGTGCGGTAGAGTAAAAGCCGGGGTATTAGAGATAACTCGCGTGAGGTCCTTGTTCAATACGGCAACAGAAATCCTGCCGCCGGTGCCATTGTAAACCAGGGGTGTGCCGTCGTCGTCAAACATCAGCCCCGGGTCAAATAGATAGCCGTTCAGGTGGTTCATCTTCCAGGGTCCCGCAGGGTGGGGGGCGCGAAAGACCACGGTTCCGGCGTTCTGAATATTGTCCACAATGTAAAACGTTCCATCGTGGTAACGCAGGCTTGGCGCCCACACTCCCTGCGCGTACTCACTGCCGCCTATTAAGTTGTACTTGGAACCGAAAGGCAGCCTGTTGGCCGCGTAGCCCGCGATGTTCCAATGAACGAGATCACGAGAGTGCAGGATCTCCAGCCCCGGCACGCTCACAAAGGTGGTAGTAACGAGGTAAAAGTCTTTACCAACACGGATGATGTCGGGATCAGGATAGTCGCCATAGAGCACAGGATTGGTGAAAGTCCCATTCCCATTATCCGCTGAAAGACCGCGTACCGTGGTCGTAGGAGTTGGCGGAGCGGTTTGCGCCGCTGCCGTGAGCGGCAAGAGGCTCATTCCCAACAGTGAGCAGAGCGCTGTGGTTAGGCCAACAAGGGCACTATGCCTGGTCAGCGGGAAGTTGATACTGCAAAACATAAGAAGCCTTGTACTCCTTGTTGCATGGCCGGTTTATGATAAAGCAACAGTTGCAATTGGGCCGAGTTTACTGCTAATGTACAGTTCTACCTGCATCTGCACGCCGTTTTAATGGGGTACAGAACCAGTTGACCCCCGTACAATGAGGCCCGAGGGGACGGCAATCTCTCGGGGTGCCGGGTCGAAACCAGCCTTAAGGCTGTTCACCAGTTCCCGCATCGCGACCTGCCCCATCTCTTCCCAAGGCGAAGCGCACGTTGTGAGCGGTGGATTGCTAAGCCATGCCGCGCTAAGATCGGAAAAGCCGACAACCGAAATGTCTTGCGGAACCCTAAGGCCCCGGCGCTGGCAGGCCTGTATCGCCACAAGGGCAGCTTCATCGCGCCAGCAAAAGATTGCAGTTGGGCGGCCAGCAGGATGATCCAACAGGTTACCGGCAGCCGTCAGTCCCGATTCGACGTCATGCTCTACGGAAGCGCCGCGGCCGTAAACCGACATCCGTTCCCGAGCAATGTACCCATCCGGAACCTCAAGGCCTCGCAATGCCATTTCGCCAAGAAAAAAACCCTCTCGGTTCAACATTCCCTCCGTTGGCTGCGATTCAAAGCCGCTAGAGATGAATGCGATTCGCCTGTGCCCCAGAGCAACAAGATGAGAAATTGCCTCATGACAACCTACCGCGTCGTCGGCCGATACTCGAATACCGTAGGGTTGCGGCACCCACTCGTCCACCGTTACTACAGCCATCCCTGCGCGAATAACTTCCTCATAGAGCGGTCTTTTGTCGAGCACCACGCGCAGCATGAGGCCCTCCAATCGCAGTTCCATGCACTGGCGTATGCGCTCGTTAAAAGTCTCAGCCGTGACCGACAGAACCTTGAGCGTAAAGCCTTCGTGCTCAGCGGCTGCCATTGCACCCACCATCGTATGCCAATATGGCTCGTAGTGAACGTCGTCGACTATGTAGCCAATCATGCCAGATTTGCCGGTTCGAACGGATCGCGCCAGCGCATTGGCTCTGTAGCCCAGTTCGCGCGCAGCATCCAGTACACGCTGTTGCGTCTCAGGGCGTATCTGCATCTCCGCCGCCCTGCCGTTCAATACATGTGTCACCGTGGCTCGCGACAAACCAGCCTTGGCAGCCACCATAGCGGCAGTTACAGGCCCAGAGCGTGACAGTTGCGGAGCATCCTCTTCATGACGCCTTACCATCTCTTAGCGCCTCGCACATTCGCGAAAAGCGCAATCGCCCAACTATCACGTGATAGTCTGCATTCTAACATAAGAGGCGCATGTAAGTCAATATAGCAAATTACTGCCGTTAAAATGGCTGTCACCTCTATTGCATTAGAATTTGAAAGAAAACGGGCCGGGTGGAAACACGCGAAAACTGTGTCCGCACTTTCTCAACATGGTACCCGTTTATTCAGTACACAGGGGCCACGAACGCGGCAGGTTAAGGATTTCCCTCACGCTTTTTGTAGCCTCGTTCCCATCCCCAGCTGGAACAGCTTGGCGGCGGCGCAAAATAAAATAGAAATGTGGTGCGGTGAGGCTCTGAACAGCTTTACCAGGATGCGCCCATTTTTGCGCCCATCTTGGCAATATCTCACTGCATGGCTTCTATATCGCTACAATCTAAGTGCTGTTCATTAAGCGAGAACGGCCTGTCATACGAGGCAGTTCATCCGTAAGTGACCACGGAATATCCACGATAAACGCAAGATGAATATGCCGACGATATCGGCATATCGTAAAAACATGCCGATATTTTTCGTTTTTATCGGCATATTAACCCCAATGAGCCGCTTAAAATGGCGATCCCAATGATGAATTCCTAATTGGTTAGCAGGTCAAAAAACGGCTTGTTTAAATAATACGCCTCGCGCCCTACAGAGATTCGCGGCGACAGTACCCCAATGTCGCTGAGCCGTTTCAAATATTTTGAGGCGGCGTCTCGCTTCGCAATGCCAGCCTCCTCCAGAAACGAAATTTTACAGTAGGGTTGAGCAAATAGCACATCCATAAGGTCTGGACGATAAATACGCGGCAACTCACTCTTAACCTTTTCGCTGGTCTCCTGCATCAACGCTCGGATTTTTTGAATACGAAGATGAGTTGCAATGGCCGTTTTCTCTATTCCACGCAAGAGGAATAGCGTCCAGTTTTCCCAATCTCCGTGTGTTGTGACGCGTCGCAACCCTTCGTAGTATTCGCCCTTATTCTCTATAATGTATCGGCTGAGGTACAGAACTGGAACATCCAGCAGCCCTGTAGAGATCAGGTAAAGGATGTTGAGAATGCGACCCGTTCGCCCGTTGCCGTCGGAGAATGGATGGATCGCCTCAAACTGATAGTGCACTGCCGCCATCTTAACCAGTGGGTCAATGTCATCTGCACTGTGAATAAACTGCTCCAACGCAGCCAGTTTGTCGCGGATAATATTTTCACCGTATGGCGGGGTATAGATAACGGTGCCGGTCTTGTCGTTGACAATTTTTGTACCGGGGATCCTGCGTATTCCAGCAGTATTTTGCTTAATAACTTGTACTATCTCTTCAAACAGAGACGTGCATAGTGGTCGTCCGTTTTTGATCTCATCAATCCCATACCAAAGAGCATCGTTGTAGCGCAATACCTCCTTCGTCGCAGGATCAGTCCTATCTGTTTCACCTGCAAATGCGCGGTAGAGTTCGTCGTTGGTCGTTACGATGTTTTCGATCTCAGACGATAGCTTAGCTTCTTGCAGGCCAATGGTTCTTACCAAAACAGCCTGGTTTGGTATTAGGTTTCCGGCTCCTTTCAGTTCTGCTAGTGCACGGCCCGCAGCTGTCGTCTGCTTGAGGACTGATTTAGTTTCCAGGTTCACGTCTTTCGGCGGAAGATCTGGCAGGTTGTTGTAAGGGTCGTTAGGATCAACCTCTAATATCACCGTACCCTCCTGGTTTGTGGGCCTGCCTTCAGGTCCTTTGCCAGATTCGCTCTTCTGGTTCATGTAGCGTAGTCCCTAATACATGGAGAGTTGATACCATGATACGCTGTTGCATTATAATATGCCGATTTTTACCCAATTTATCGGCATATTAGACCACTATACCCTGGCCACCGGCATATTGGCGCAACAAGATTCGTGCAATCCAACGGTGGAAAGCGAGATCCGGCATGGTGTTAACAGCCAACTGTTTAATGGTAAAAGTCGGAGATTACGGCTCGTTGGTGAGATGTCGCAGTCAGGAAGGGTTCAAGTTTTTCATAGAGGTGAATAATGGAACAGTTCGTTTATGATGGCCTGAAGGAAAACATTGAAGACGCTAAAAAAGGCAGCTTCTTCACGAAATCTGTCGGGTTCATGATGCTAGGGCGCATTGATTTTGGCGCGGAACGCGGAGATATTTCGTTATCGCAAATGGAGGAACTGGAGAACATGGTTGTTGCTGACTGCAGATCCAAACATTACCGCGTTATGGTTATCGCGAATACTGACATACCTGACGAGGCATTGGAACATACTCCGTAGTTCGTTTTATGTATGAGTAAACAGACTGGCAATTTGCGACCTTCATGCCGTTAGAATATGCCGACGATATCGGCATATAGTAAAAACATGCCGATATTTTTCGTTTTTATCGGCATATGAGCCCCAATGAGCCGCTTAAAATGGCGATCCCAATGATAAATTTCTAATAATTCAGCGGGTCAAAGATCTGAATACTGCATTACCTGCAGCGCCAGTTCAGCCTCGCATACACTCTGAAATGCCGCGGCATCATTAGGTCGTACCAGCCTTCCACAAAACTCCATCGCTCTTCATCAAATTGTTCAATAGGCAGTAATTCAGCTAGTAACATAGCTTTGCGGTGCTATACTGTTTGCATGTGCAGCAGCCTATCATCTACTAACCGCACGCAACTCTCCGCTGGTGAGCATTCACCTGCTGGCATTCCAAAAGCAATATGGCTCATCGCTGCCGCAGCGTTTTGCATTCGTTTAGGTATCCTCATCTCCACGCACTTTACCAGTGAAGATTTTCTCATCACCCTGCGCTATGCACAAAATCTTGCCGATGGCAGGGGACTTGTGTTTAACCGAGGTGAGTGGGTGCTTGGCACCACTACCCCACTCTATACCCTGATACTGGCAGCACTAGCCTGGCTAAAACTACCGGCCGCGCTGCTAGGCAAGCTGCTCAATATTGGCGCGGATACCCTGCTCTCCCAGATCGTGAAGATGGTCAGCCAGGCGCAGCGCAGCCGCGCACCCATCCAACGCCTCGCGGACCGGGTCGCTTCTTACTTCGTTCCGGTTGTCATTCTCACTGCAATCATTACTTTCGTCGTGT
>DAIDKH010000033.1 GCA_027450145.1 Chthonomonadaceae bacterium
ATAGAAACAATCGCGCCAGGTACGAACACCGGTTTTAAAGTGTCCTAACCAAAGTTGTAACGAACGAATTACAGAACCAGGAGGGTTGGTCCCCGGTGCTGTGCGATGAGCTGGTTTTCACGCGGTTGTCTCGGTTGTCTATTGTTAGGTGCCACAGCACTGATCCCGAAGTGAACAAGAATGATCTCCGAATTCAAACTGGCTAGAACTTCATGCGGCTGAACTAGCTCGTTCCAATGTACTGGTCAATTTTACATAACAGACATTATCGGACGTTTACTCACCAAATAAAAATCCCCCGACTGCGGTCGAGGGATTTGCGCGATGAACTTAAGTGAGCTTACTTATGGCTGACATGCCCGTTAAACGTTGGTTCAGTGAATGCAGGATGTATTGGTATCTCTGGCACCGACTGCTCGATCTCTGTGATCTTGCTGTAGCAGTCCGAAAGCACATCTTCGATATTCCGCATGGCTGCATCAGCCGTCAGCACCGGCCGCTTCGATGCCCGCCACAGCGCAACGGCAGAAACCGCCGCTATGCCGGCCAGCGCTGCCGCGCTGCATGCTAAAATGATCGCTCCAACACGCTTATTGTCATCAATGTCATACATATCCGGCATATTCTTAATCCAGCCTCGATTTACCCGAGGTCCACAACACCCGAATCGGTGTCATTAAGAGAACTGAGAATCCTCTTGACAAAGGAGATTAGCTCCAGCGGGTTAAACGGCTTTGTGAGATAACAGTCCACACCAGATGACCACCCTCGAAAGACATCTGCGTCCTGGGCTTTGGCAGTCAGCATAATTACTGGAATGTCACGCGTGACGGGATTTTTGCGGAGCTCCTGCAACACAGAGAAGCCGTCCATATAAGGCATCATCACGTCAAGTACCACGAGATCGGGCCTCTCCGATTCCACCTTCTCAAGGGCTTCTTTGCCATCGTACGCCGTTACAACTTCGTAACCCGCCCGTTGCAGGTTAACCTGTACCAGACGCACAATATGACGCTCGTCGTCAACTGCCAGTATTTTCTTGGCCATTTGCTTCAAGTCCTCAATACGGGGATTTTGACCCGCGATGTGATGAAATTCTTCTCGAACGACCAAAGGTGCCTACGAATTTTCGTTTACTACCAATGACCGTCCGGAACGCACAAAAGTATAGCACAACGGTTGCAGACTGTCAATTTAGAAGCCTAGTTATCCTGTAAGTTTCACTAGTTCGTGCGTTAACTAGCTAGAGATTGACTTAACCGATGTTCATGCGCTGATGCAACGACGACGTGCGCCAGATGTGAGTCTTGGACGACTGAAAAGTAATTACTCAAAACGGTTTCGAGAGTCTTATTGCAGTCGTCCAATGTTCGCACGCAGGTATTACGAAGGTACCCATAGGCCGATGAGAAGTTTGGCCATTCGAGTACCGGACTTACTTGGATAGCCCGTAATGACACCTGCTGCAATACGCAGTCTCCTCGTATAACCAACGCTGCACCGGCAGCTTTATCATTCGTGTCACAATCCACAAGATCTGCCTCAGTGCTTAAACTGAAGCAATCAAATTGATCGTCGTTTGGGCCCTTATGATTACCAGCAACAGCAGTAATACCAAGATTTAGTAGTAAGCCCCTACTGAACTGCAACAGAGTGCGATGGAGGCATTTAACACGGCTTCCGTTACCGCAACCCAGTGCTGTCGTGCGGAACACCAAGGACATAGTTAGCTCACCGAGGTGAATTACTGCTCTTCCACCGGTCGGCCGGGTGACCACGGGTATGTCAACACCTAACTCAAGGCCGTGCCACGTCTCGGGAATTCGGCGCTGATTTCGACCCAAGGTAACCGTTGGTTCACTCCAACTATATAGACGAGCGATGCCAGCGTAATTGCAGTCTGGCAGTAACTCCAGCATCGCTTCATCTACGGCCATATTCCATTTCCCGTCGCCAGACAGGTCCGGAAGAAGAGCAATTTGCACGCTGACGACTACCCTACTCTTCTGGTGCAAACAGTGGCTCATAACGTAGGTCCAGAGACTTGACGGCCAGGGTTTCATCCAACCGGGATACTGGCGTGTTATGAGGCGCACTCTTAAGTTGTTCAGGGCATTCAATTGCCTCAACAGCTATACGTTTCATTACTTCAATGAACGCGTCTAGAGTCTGCTTACTTTCGGTTTCAGTTGGCTCGATCATGAGGGCTTCAGGAACAATTAATGGGAAGTAGTTCGTTGGCGGATGTATTCCGTAGTCCATTAATCGCTTTGAAATGTCCAACGCTCGCACCCCCGATTGTTGTTTCTGCCGCGATGCGGTCAATACAACCTCGTGCATGCATATAGGGCTCTTGTATGCCACATCGTAGGAGTCCTGCAGCTGTGATCTTATATAGTTCGCGTTAATCAGAGCGTTCTCTCCCACCGCTCGTAAACCCAACGGGCCCAGGGCACGAATATAGGTGTACGCCCTTACGGCAATAAGAAACGCACCATAAAACGAATGGATCTTGCCAATAGATTTTGGCCTATCGTGACAAAACGAAAAGGCGCCAGTGTCCTTGTCCCTTGTCACAACCGGAACGGGCAAGTACGGCTCAAGCCGTTGCTTTACGCTCACCGCCCCGCAGCCAGGACCACCGCCACCATGAGGAGTGCTGAAGGTCTTGTGCAGATTGAAATGCATTACATCAAATCCCATGTCGCCCGGGCGCGCAAGGCCCAGCATAGCATTCATGTTTGCACCATCACAATAGACCAGGCCTCCGGCATCGTGCACGAGCTGACAAATCTCTACTATGTCACTCTCGAATAGGCCGACAGTATTAGGGTTGGTTAGCATTAGGGCTGCCGTATCTGGCCCGAGTGCCGCCTTTAAAGCGTTTAGGTCAGTGCATCCCCTATCGTTTGATGGTATCCCTTTCACCTTAAAGCCGCACGAGGCCGCGCTAGCAGGATTTGTGCCATGGGCGGAATCAGGTATCACCACAACGTTTCGCTGCAGGTCACCCCTATCGGAATGGTACGCCTTAATCATCATCATGGAGAGTAATTCTCCATGTGCCCCTGCGGATGGCTGCAGGGTAGTGGCGTACATGCCGCAGATATCGGCTAGGTGTTGTTGCAGCTGATAAATGAGCTCAAGTGCACCTTGCGCAGTTTGTTCGGGTTGCATTGGATGCAAACTCGCAAAACCCGGTAACGCCGCAGTGCGCTCATTTATGCGTGGGTTATACTTCATCGTGCAGGAGCCCAGTGGATAGAAGCCCGTGTCAATGGCGTAATTTCTATGCGAGAGCCGCGTAAAGTGCCGAACGACATCAAGCTCTGAAACCTCTGGCAGTGGCAGCGAAGAGCGCAGGTTTTCTTCACCCAGCAACTCTGCCGCCGACTTTTGCGGTACATCACAATCCGGAAGGTTGGCACCGCGGCGACCATTTCGGCTAAGTTCGAAGATCAGCGGTTCGTGATCAATCATCAGCAGGATACCTCCTCCAGAATAGTCCGCACCGCGTCAACAAATAAGTCAATATCCCCTCGTGTCTTCGTTTCAGTGACACAAACCAACCAGCCATTTGCAAGGTGTGCACCGTACTGCGATAAGGATAGGCCGCCGATGATTCCATGTTTCAGCAACGCGTTGTTCATTATCTCCGGATTAACTGGCAATTTCAGTGCGAATTCTTTGAAGAATGGGCGATCCGGGAACAACATACTCACACCTTTTAGGGCACAGAGACGCTCACAGGCGTAATGTGCTTTTTGAAGCGACAGGTCTGCAGCAGAACGTAGCCCATTCTTTCCCATAGCGCTAAGGTAAATAGTGGCGGCCAAAGCCAGGAGTGACTGGTTGGTACAGATATTACTCGTTGCCTTCTCGCGACGAATGTCCTGCTCTCGGGTACGAAGGGTCATTGTATAACCACGCCTGCCCTCAAGGTCCACGGTGCCGCCGACAATGCGCCCAGGAAAGCTACGCACAAACGACTTTTTGCACGCAAAAAACCCTAACAGAGGACCTCCAAACGCCATTGCATTCCCAAGGCCCTGGCCTTCCCCTACCACGACGTCGGCATCATAATACGACGGTGGCTTCAAGAGTGCCAACGCAACGGGATCGCTGGCCACAACCAGCAGACCACCAGCTTTATGAACCGCGGAAGAGAGCACCTGCAAGGGTTGAACACACCCGAAGAAGTCTGGAGATTGAGTTAAAACGCAGGCCGTAGATGAATTGAAATGCTCAACCGCTTCCTCGGGACACACCTCAATATATTCAAGGCTGGAGGATTTTAAGTAGGTTTTTACGACCTCTCGATAGTTAGGATGAACATTGGTCAGCACGACCACCTGCTCTCGACCCGTAGTATGCACGGCCATGAGAGCCGCCTCGGCCAAGCTAGTAGCTGCGTCATACATTGACGCGTTGCTGAGCTCCATACCTGTAAGACCGCATATCATGGTCTGAAATTCATAGATGGCCTGTAGCATACCCTGGCTCATCTCTGGCTGATATGGCGTATAGGCGGTGGCAAACTCACCTCTCGAGGCAAGTGCAGCAACGACTGCGGGCCTAAAGTGATCGTAGATTCCTGCGCCCAGGAAACAGAGCATCTCTTCGGCATTTGCATTTCGTGCCGCAAGAGCGCTCAGGTGGCGGTAAAGGCTGTGTTCGTCAAGCGCCGGGGGAATGGGCAGATCACCTGACCATCTTACCTGGGAAGGAATTGGAGCTAAAAGCTCGTTAAATGAGCTAACACCGATAGCGCTCAGCATCTCCTGCCTATCGGTGTCCGTGTTGCTGATGTAGGCCACGTTTTTAGTGAGCCCCCGCCTCTGCAAACTTGACATAGTCCTCTGCCGTCATAAGTTGAGCCAATTCAGAAGAATCTGAAAGTTCAACCTTGATAAGCCAACCCTGCCCAAACGGATCTTCGTTCACGACTTCGGTATGGTCGATAATACTTGAGTTTATTTCGGTAACGGTTCCGCTCACGGGTGAAAACAGTTCCGAGACGGCCTTAACCGACTCGATTTCGCCAAATTGGGCATCAAATTGCAGTAATCTGCCTGGCTCCGGTAGGTCCAGGTACGTTATATCTCCAAGTTCGGCCTGAGCATGGTCCGTTATTCCAATCGTTACCACGCCGCCTTCAATCCGAACCCATTCATGGGTTTTGCTGTATTTAAGATCCTCTGGTGTTGTCGCCACGTTTGTTGTCCTCTCTGGTTATCGAGCAAACTGGAGCATCGCCTTTTTGGGGATAATCTCCGCGTCTACATATTTGTCACGCACCTGAATTTGCACAACGGTTCCTGGTACGGCTGCCCAACTGTCTACGTAGGCCATTGCAAGAGTAAGATTGTTCACCGGGGAAAACGTTCCACTCGTGATAGTGCCTATTTTCTCCCCATTCGAGAAAAGAGTATACCCTTGCCGTGGCTGCATCCTCTGTACAGATTTTAAGCCCATAAGCTTACGGGTTGGCTTACCCGCCTTTAGGCTAACAATAGATTCACGTCCTATAAATTCTCCCTTTGTGAGGCTAACAGCCCACATAAGGAGAGCTTCCACGGGCGACGTAAAGTCATCAATCTCATGACCATAGAGCGGATATCCAGCCTCGATGCGTAACGTATCGCGCGCACCTAACCCGCACGGCACAGCTCCCTGTTCCATTAGTGAACCCCAAAGACGTTCACCTGCATCCGCAGGGGCAATCAGTTCAAACCCGTCTTCACCCGTGTACCCAGTTCTGCAGGCTGTAATTGCGAATTTGGAGCCCTCGGCAGCAAACTCGAGAGGTGCAAAACAAAAGCGGTCAATTTCCTTCACTTCTGGGGATTTGAGCGTACGAGCCACTAAGTCAACTGCATCAGGTCCTTGTACCGCGATCATTACAGTATCGTTAGTGACAACATTGAACTGTACTCCTGAGGAAGCATGAGTTTTGAGCCAATCGATATCTTTGTCGCTGTTGGAGGCGTTGATCACAACAAGAAAACGGCTAGGACCGACCCTGTAAACGATGATATCATCGATGATGCCGCCCTCTGGATTTGGGATGAGCGAATAGTGTGCCTTCCCTAGACCTAACGTACCGACGTCATTGGTCGTCGTGCGCTGCAACAGTGCGAGCGCATCCTCACCTTCGATATACAGTCGTCCCATGTGACTTATGTCGAAGATGCCGCATTTGTTTCGTACAGCGCGAGCCTCATCCAGAATGCTCGAATACATTACGGGCATATCCCAGCCGGCAAAGGGTACCATGCGCGCACCGAGTTTGTTGTGTGCTGCATGTAGCGGAGTATGATGAAGCGTCTCCATTATTTGTCCTTCTTCCCAGCATCTGAATTTAGTGCAATCGGCAACTGCATCGTTCCCAAAAACTGTACATCGATACCGTGAATAGCCACGCTACTCATTCTAAAAACTCCCTGCAATCCTAAATCGGTAACCGTATCTAACACAGGATTAACCTGCTTCGCCACCGCAGCAGACAGCCCCGGCGTAGCGGGTTGATGGTTGAGAACGACCACGGGTTGAGTTAAGTAAACATACCTGCCGCCGATTTCACGTAAGTGAAACTGCCCGTCTATTGGCATCCAAGTTCCAAGCAAATTTAGTTGTGCAGTTAGGAACACACGCCCGTTCGATATACGAACAGCGACCGAACGAAGTATTCGAGAGTATTTACGTGCGATAAACTCTTCTAAACCTGTGTCTCCCACCCATATGCGTGCAGGCCCGCTGTGTGCGGAACGCAACTGCAGTCGACCCCTAAAAACGGCATCTGCCGCATCGTAGGTGACCCTTGGTATCTCGGCAGTTAAACGGTCCACGGCAATACCGCTAAGGTCCAAGTTGCTCATTTTAAGCGTCAGTCTATCAATCTCGCCGCGCCAGGAACTATGAGGATGCAAATACAGCGGCAGGTCGCTTAGGTGAGCATCATGAACGCCAATGATTATATTTCTCCAGTGATTTGCTTCCAGGCCAAATATACCAGAGGGAACCATTGTTACGCGTACGGTGCTATGGGCACCAAACTCGTTGTGTACTTCTTCGTAGGCCCTTCGTTCCACTGACTTCATTAAGCCAACATGTAGAACCAGCAAAAGCCCAATGGCTAATACCCCGTACTGCAGAGTATCATTCATTTTACTCGCCCAAATATGCCCGCCGCACGCCGTCGTCTGTCATTAGATTCGCGGCATTGTCGCTCATAGTAACCTGGCCGGTCTCTAATACGTATCCGCGGTGCGCGACTCTAAGAGCCTGGTGAGCATTTTGCTCGACCAGCAGCACTGTGGTCCCCTGCTCGTTGATCTCCTGAATAATCTTAAAAATCGTTTGCACGAGAAACGGCGCAAGCCCAAGCGATGGCTCGTCAAGCATAAGTAGTGTTGGGCGCGCCATCAGAGCTCTACCCATAGCCAGCATCTGCTGCTCGCCTCCAGATAGCGTACCCGCAACCTGCCGTTCGCGCTCCTTTAAGCGTGGAAATAGGCTGAATACCCGATCCATATCCTCTAGTACGCTGCTCCTGCTTCCACGACGTGTGTAGGCTCCTAGCTGCAGATTCTCGTGCACGGTCATCGTCGAGAACACTCGGCGCCCCTCGGGCGATTGGCTAATTCCTAAGTGAACTATCTGATGCGGCGGAAGGGTGTGAATGGGCTTTCCATCCAGTTCAATGGTACCCGACTGCGGTTTAACCAACCCTGAAATAGTCCGAATCGTGGTAGATTTTCCAGCACCGTTTGCCCCGATCATGGTGACTATTTCACCCTTTTGCACCTCGAGAGATACTGAATTGAGCGCCTTTATGGCACCATACGAAACAGAAAGATCCGTCACTTTTAACATCACGCCCCCTCTCCGGCAGTAGTAGCAACCTGCTCCTCACCAAGGTAAGCGCTAATTACCGCAGGATTGCTTCTTACCTCAGTTGGTGTGCCGGACGCAATAATACGACCGTAATCGAGGACGTAAATATGTTCGCAAACACCCATAACCAATTTCATGTCGTGCTCAATTAGAACTATGGTCAATTCAAATTCGTCACGCACTTGCCTAATGAGCGACATCAACGACAGCTTCTCTTGAGGGTTCATACCGGCGGCTGGCTCGTCCAACAGTAGAAGACCGGGCTTAGTAGCAAGAGCCCGTACAATTTCTAGTCGTCGTTGATCTCCGTAAGGTAAGCTGCTCGCAAGTTCATTTGCGGAATTAAGTAAACCAAAACGGCTTAGCAGGTTTCTTGCGTTTTCACGGACCTCGGCCTCCTCCCGATAATACCGGCGAGTATGCAACATCGAGTCCACTAGATTGGCTTTCCGACGAACGAAACTGCCAACACACACGTTCTCCATAACTGTAAGGCCGCCAAACAAACGAATGTTCTGGAAGGTACGGCTGACACCCACAGACGCAAACTGATGCGGGCGCCGCGGCGGCTTAAACCTCCTTGCCTTGAAGGATATGATAGCAGCGGCCGCTGCAGCAACAAGCGCGATACCATACTCCACAACGTGAATTAGGGTGTGAGCTGATGTAGTAGCGGCATAAGGCACGATAGATGTAGATACAATTCTTCCAATGATAAGCCCAGCAAGCAGTGCGGTAGCCGTGTCAACAATAAGCCACGAAGCACGCGACGCGGTTGAAGCCGGGACTGCACCAGCGAGTAGATTGCCATTGTAGGTAACCGTACCGTCGCTTGGCGCATACACACCCGTCAGCAAATTAAATACAGTCGTTTTTCCTGCGCCATTGGGCCCAATGAGCCCAGTTAAACTACCCCTCTTCACGTCCAGTTCTACGTCGCCAACGGCGACCAGGCCACCAAACCGCCTCGTCACGTTTTGTAAACTCAGCAACGGTGCATCGTCCGTCCGGCTGCGGACAGGTACCGACCTTGCGTCACCCTCCGATGCTGGGCGGTCTGACCCATGTTCATTGTCCTTAGGGGCACCTAAAACCCGGCGCCGTATCCCTGCTAGAGAAAGCTCACCACGTCCAAAAACCCCCTCCGGTCGCAAGAGCATCATTACTATGAGCAACAAAGCAAAAATGACCTGGCGGTACGGATCTGCCAACCCTGCCTGCTGCTGAAGTGGTTTCAACATTTCTGGTAGTGCAGTGAGTATTACTGCAGCAAGAGCGGTACCTGTAATACTTCCAGAGCCGCCCAGAACTACCATAATAACGTAGTTCATGGATGCTATGAAGCCAAAGGATAGAGGAACGAAATAGACGGCGTGAGCAAACAAGACCCCTGCAATGCCAGCCCAGAATGCACTAAGGACAAAAGCCGTTACCTTTGTGCCTGTGGTGTTAATACCCATCGCCGCAGCCGCTGTTTCATCCTCACGTATTGCCATGAATGCGAGACCATGCTGACTAGCCTTCAGGTTTCGAGTAAGCACCAGGAGAATCAACACTGTGGCGGTTAGTAGGCCGAAACTGGTGAGATGCGGTACCGAATATGCGCCGGAAGCACCTGTAAATCCTGATGCACCGCCAAGATAAGCGAGGCTGTTACTGATGCTGGAGCAGTTCGTAATAAGTACCCGTATGATCTCGCCAAAACCCAGGGTCACAATCGCCAGATAATCCCCCTGCAGCCTTAAACTGGGAACACCCACAATAAGGCCAAAAAGCGCGGCTGCCAAACCTCCAATCATCATGGCTGTTAACATCCACCCAAAACCTGGCGTGGCCTGATGTGTATAGCGCATCTCCGCAAAGTAGGTCACACTAGCGCCTACGTAGGCGCCTACAGCCATAAAGCCGGCGTGTCCAATTGAAAACTGACCTGTTAGTCCATTCACAATGTTGAGGCTAACAGCCATGAGGACGGAAATACCACACAGTCGAACAATATTCACAGCATAATCATTCAGGCGATGTTCGATAACGCTGCTTAGTAGAATCATGATGATCGCAAACAACAAGAAGCTGATCCGCTTCTGCCAATAGCGGTTTGCGATACCTGCGGTTGTATTAACGGGAGTTGCGCTGTGGTTGGTCACCTTAAACCTTCTCCGGCGCGTAGCGGCCCATGAGGCCTGTTGGCTTAAATAGTAACACGACAATCAATATGACAAATGCCACAGCATCCTTAAAGGGTGAAAAGGCGGAACCACTAGTGAACGTTTCCGCAATACCCATGAGCAGCGCACCAAGTACAGCGCCTTCGATGGAGCCGATACCACCCAGGACAGCTGCTACAAAGGCCTTTAGGCCCAACGCAATGCCAATGTTGGAATCAAAGGGAATACCTGTAAGCATGTGGTTTAACATCCCCGCAGCCCCGGCCAAAGCCGATCCAATTAGAAATGTCATCGCAATCACACGATCAGTCGGTATTCCCATGAGGGCCGCTGCATCGCGATCAAGCGAAACCGCTCTTATCGACCGTCCAGTCGCAGTAAAGCGAACTGTATAAACGAGTACTGCGGTTAAGAGCAAAGCCGCGGCAAGCACTATAATTTGTCCAACACCGACACTGAGTTTAATGTGGCCCGCTACAATGGTGGGAAGGTAGAGATCCTTTCCCCCATTCACACCATGGATTTGCGCCGCCCGTGGTGTAACTCCAAAAGATGCGGCTCCCTGGTTTTCAAGCAGTAGAGACACACCTATAGCGGTTATTAACGCGCTAAGCCTATCGGTACTGGGCTTCAGCCTCCTGGACAGGGTCGTGAAAAGGCGGCGCATTACAACGTACATCACACCAACCGACACAGCGAACGTTGCAACATACACGAGACCAGCCGGTAGAACAGACCTGTTTACAAGCCAACCACCCAGAAATAAGGTGACGTAAAGCGACCAGAAGATCGCCCACGCGGGTGCATCCGAGGCTTGAATCCCATTTCTCAGCGGGCGATAGGCTAACCTTTCGATGAATAGTCCCAGCATGCTGCAAGCCACCATCGCAAGGATGAGTGCACAAGCGCCCTGGAATACCGGAGCCCTGCTCGCCAATATCGCTGTGATGGTGAAGAAGCCCGTATAGGCTCCCACCATGTAGACATCCCCATGGGCGAAGTTGATGAATTTCAACACGCCATAGACCATGGTATACCCTACTGCAATGAGAGCATATACACTGCCGATCTGTATACCATTGACAGTCTGCTGCAATAGTATCTGAAGAGCGTTCACTACGTGATACCTCGCCTAGGAATTAGGAAGCCTTGGGCTGCAGAGGGACGTCTGGGTTGGCAATAGACATGTATTTAGTGAACTGACCATTCACAATCTTAATGATGACCGCAGGCTTATCCGCGTTTCGCTGAGCGTTTATCGTGATGTTCCCTGTAATGCCTGGGAAATTCTTTGTAGCGGCAATAGCATCCCTAATGTCCGAAGGTGTCAGCGACTTTGCAGCTTTCATTGCAGCAAATAGCAGGTTCGCCGAATCATACCCAAGTGCGGCAAGGGAATCTGGTGTCTGACCATACTTTGCCTTATATGCTGCAACGAATTTTGCCACGGCCGGAGTAGGATCGTCGATTGCCAGGTGATCAGAAAAGTAGCAGTTATTAAGTGCAGCGCCGCCGATTTTGATAAGGTCGGGCGAGTCCCAACCGTCCCCTCCTAACAGCGGACAGGTGATACCTAGTGCTCGTGCCTGCTTGGCAATGCTGGCCACATCCTGGTAATACCCGGGGATGAGAATGGCTTGAGGCTTTGCTTGAGCAATTGCAGTAAGCGAACCGCGAAAATCGGTATCAGACCCACCATAGCTCTTCTGGATTACGATGGTACCACCCATCGCCGTGAACGCGGCAATAAAGTTTTTGGTAAATCCTGTACTATAGTCCTGATCGGTGTTGGTAAATACCGCAACCCGCGTTGCACCAAGACCATCGTGAGCGAAGCGGGCCACAACTGCCGCCTGAAACGGATCGATAAAGCAGACCCGGAATATGTCGTCGCCTATTTGAGTAACAGCCGGGTTGGTAGAGGAAGGTGAAATCATTGGGATCCCCTTCTCCTGGCATACTCTGCCACCTGCCTCGCTGCAACTACTGGCAACCTCGCCCAAGACGGCTATCGCATGCTGCTGATCTATAAGGTTTTGAACTGCCAGTGCAGCATTGTTGGCTTGGCTCATGTCATCCTGTGTGACGACTTTAACCTTGCGCCCGTTTATACCGCCAGCAGAGTTGAGCTGTTCAACAGCAAGTTGAATTGCATTATCTGTCGATTTGCCAAACGTAGCCTGTGGACCTGTAAGCGAGCCATACTCGCCAACGATGATGTCATTGCCTGTCGACTGAGAAGCTGAGTTGGATGGGCTCTTACAGCCACTAAGAACAATGCCTGTAGCGATCAACACCGCTGCAGGAGCGTGCCACATTTTCAGGCGCATCATGATGATTACGCTCTCCTTAGATGAGTGGTATGAGATTGAAGTACTCTGGCCGCTGCCAGTATGTGCTCTGGTCGAGTTCCGCAACATCCTCCGATTACAGATGCTCCACATTTTATCAGCGAAGCGGCAACATCGGCGAATTCAGAGGGTAACAGTTCCCATTTCATCGTCCTGTCGTTACCCAAAATGGGTTGACCAGCATTCGGTTGAGCAAAAATCGGAAGCTGCACTGCTTCATACATCTGCACCGTGGCATTGATCACCGCGATGCTCGAATCACTGCAGTTAACTCCAACGGCGTTCACACCAAGGCATGCAAGGTGTTTGGCAGCATTGCCGGCCGATGTGCCGTCCACCATCTTACATTCGCTGGTAAAGTGGCAGGTAACGGCTAGAGGAACTTGTGGCAACCGCTGCTTCAACGTTGTAACAGCGGACATAATAGTGTTCAAACTTGTACAGGTTTCAAGAAGGATAATCGGGGCACATGTGGTGCATTCATCAATTATCCGTTCTATGTTGTCCTGTTCAGGCACAACATGTGAGGAGATGAGTGAAAACAGTACACCGATCTCCTGTGGTGCGCTAGCCGCCGCGCTCTGAGCGAGCGCCAAACCCGCCCTAGAATGTTCTAGCCACCTTCCACCAGTGCGCACACCAAAGGTGTTACTCGTTATAAGCTGCGACCCGGCCGCCAGATATTCCTCATGAATACGGCTTACCAACTCTCTATGGGCAAGATTACTCGGTAGTATGTCTTCCGCATCAATACCCTGTGACAACAGCATTGTGCCAACAGCGCCGTCCGCCAATATCGGACCAGATGAATTGATTAGCGATATAGCTTGCCCGCCTGAAATAAGAGTCACAAGCCAGCCCGCGCATCTATCTTAGATTGCACCAACACTACACGGTCCAACATTCCCACAAGGCAATAATCACCGTTTACCACCGGCAGCCATCGCACCGTGATAGACTCCGGCAGCTTCACAGAATCGGTGTCATTATCGGGATTAAGGACAGGCAACGTGGACATAAATTCGCGAACCGGTCGCTTGCTAACGACAGCGAGTTCATCAGCCGAGAGGGTTGCTCTGTTTAGAACGACACTGTCCGAGAACACCCCTATCAGCTTCCGAGAGCCGTCAGTAATCGGTACCCACGGCAATTGGTACAGATCAAGTATATCTACCGCTTCCGCAAATGTTGCCTCCTCACCCAGCGATACAAGGTGAGTTCGCATAAGCTCATGTACCAACATAACGAGTAAGAATAGCACATTACCTGGCAATTGTGTGAGTCGTCAGGGATGATTTGCTCACAAAGTTACAGGCGGGCCCAGTTGGCACCTTGTAGAGGCCCAGGACGAACGACCTTCGCAACACGTGCTTAAAGACGTGAATTCTATTTACATCCGTTACTACCCCGGGGTAATGTGTCATCCACCAACGCTCCTTCCAGCGTCCATCTAAGATCAGTACATACTCCGGTCGGTTCCGATACAGGGCAAGCGGATTGTGATAATTGCACAATCCATGTATGACACAGATTGGAAGGAGATGGTTATTCATACACAAACCATTTGAAATGTCCCCAAAGATCACCGAGTTTGGCGGGAGGTTTGCCCCCAGCCAGGCGTCTGCTCGCCATTGCCTGTATGTGATGTGACTAAGCCAATCTTGATACCAGTACACATTCGTTGAAATCCAGGTCACAACTACCACAGATAGTAGAGTCTTGGAGCTTATAGGTACTGAGGAATTGTCCAGAAGTTTGTCCAGGGCTGCGGCTGAAAGCGCAAACATTGCAGGGTACATCAACACATAATAACGGCTTGGCGCATAATTTACAAACGAGAAGAAAACAAGGAAACTGATAACCCACCAGCCCAGGTAGATGCTCGACGGACGGTTAGAATTCATCTTACTACTTGTGGATTTCCGGCCGTAGAGCCACCATGCGCTTCCCACCACAAGCAGCACCGGTAAATGCTTAACTAAATACCCTAGCAGGCCATTTTCCCAATAAAACCAGGCACTATCAAAGTTAAAGCCTAGCTGCCGCAGGCTATGTGGTATAAGTTGATGGCCTATGTAGTACTTGTCCACTTTCGCCAACTGCAAGTGGTACGGACGCCACCACAAAACCCCATAGGCCATTAGTGCCACAGCCAACCCTACAACAATTAGCCAAGTGGATTTTAGCCGCTGCACGACGTTCGCACGATCACTACAGACAGCAATCGCTAGGAAAGGGGCGGGCCAAACCAGAGCTCCAAGGCCCCGAACTCCATACTCGAAGCCCAATAATGTTCCGCACAGGAACAGACCCATGGATTTCTGAAATCCTTTGCCTGTTCGGGCATATTCCCAGCAAGCCCACGCGGCAATAAGCACTAACGCGCCAGGCGTATCCATTAGCGCCAACCGATTATATAGAACCCAGGAATGGTCTAACGCTAAGAGTGTCGTGCCAATGACCGCTGCTCGTTTTCCAAAAGCAGCTACCGTAGCAAACCAAAAGAATGGCAGTGCTAACAGGCTTGCTATGATGGAAATCCATCGATCCGGTACTACACCAACGCCAAATTCGCGAAACGCAACCACCTGTAAAAAATGTAGCCACGGCATGATCAACATGTTGTTGAATTCGTCAACCTGAGCCTTACCGTAGAGCACAACATTTCGTGCGTTGTGCATGTAGAAGCCCTCGTCAGTCAAAAGAGCGCTAGACCAAGAAAGGCGCGGATAGGCGTCACTCCGAATGTCGTGTACGCGTAACCACACTGCAAGTAACGCTACTATGCAGAACATCGCGACTGGAACGAGCTTTCGTCTCATTGGCTGAGCCTATGAGCGGAACCGAGTGTAAATCTTGCGACGATTGCGGCACCTATGAATACAGCCCCAGACAATAGCGAAATGTAAAACCCGACAACAAAGACTTGTGGTCGATAGCTGAGCCTTACTATGTGTCGGCCCGCCGGAATCCTTGCTGATAAAAGGCCACCGTCAGCTGAGTACAATTCCGTTGCGCGACCATCAATGGTACCGTACCATCCTGGATAAGCCATTAATGATGCAACTGCAATCGCAGGCCGGTCGACGGCAATTGTCGCACTCATGGAATTAGCTGAACTACGAATGCCCGTGATCAACGCGTTGGGCCCACCGCCTGTTGAGAGACTTGCTGCGTACGCTCTACTAACGTTTGAAATAAGTGTCTCATGCCATGGCCTGAAGGTAGGATCACCCAACGCAGCCAACAGACGCAAGTTACTGTTAACCGCTCGTGCCGCAGGTGTCACCCATACGGGCCCTCTATACTTCACGTTGCGATACCACCGTAATGGTCCCCGTTCACCGTTGTGCCACCTTTTGAACGGAACAAGCGATGGCGATAGGATGTGATAGGCTCGTGGAACAGTTACGGTGGCGACGCCTAGCAGTGCCATGAGCCGACCAAGATTGGCGGTGTTGTTATAGAGTGCAAAGATGGCTGGTCGTTCAATATTAACATATGTATCGAGTGGAACCGGTTCATATCCAGAAGCGGCAGCCAAGCGCTCGCGCATTTGCAAGTTCGGGTTTAGAGTTGCAAGTTCGCCCCTTAGGAATTCACGGGATGTGGCTCCGTAATCCAGGTATCCTGCACCTACAAACTGATCTGCGAATAAGGTATGAAGCGGCAGATAAAGTCGCCCTTCCGAGTTTCTCACGACATTAGGGACCGCAGTCTGTGGCATGGTTAGGTCGGATGTCCTCGCAGTAGGCAGAAGGTCGCCAGAATACCACATCAGCGGGACAAATGTAACTGCGAAAAGCAATACAATGAGCAATCGTGAGTTCATTTTCCAGGAACTGCGGGTAGAAAGGATGGCGAGAAGGTCACTTAGTTGCAAACCAGCGACGATTGATATTGCCAGTGCCGCTGGGATCAAGAAACGCGCAGGATCGTGGAACTTTGCTAGCCCAGGCATAGTGTAGAACAAGACATTGTATACCCCTCCTTGAGCACCCACCGCGGCCCACACGCACAAAAATGCCACGACCAGCCAAAAACCGTTCAATATCTTATAGTCTTGATGAATGGATCGACGCAATAGCCGTACCACGGATAATACGATGAGTAGTAAGGGCAGCCACCCCACGAATGGATCCGGTTCCCAAAAGTTGCCTGCCCCCCAGTAATCACCATATTTCGGAGTTCCGAAGAATCGTGGATCAATGAAGCAAAGCAGTTGAGGCGGAGCGAGGTGAAATCGATTGGCCGCCCATAACGACAGTGTTTGGCGACTACTTTGCGTAGCGAGTTGAACAACTGGTAACAACTGTACAGAGGAGATGACGATTGCAACAAACAATGCGGTGGCTACTCCAAGGTACAGTGTGGATTGATCCCGAAGACGACGTGATCCGAGACCAAGCGGCAGGGCAAAGTAGAGGCAAAACTCCAGATATGCCACTTGAGGGTGAGCTGCCAGAATGATGAGCACAGACGGAATTACCATGAAAAACCAGCGAGCAACACATGGCCGGACTACAAAGCTATAAACCGCCCAAATTCCCAGCGGCATCAGGGTAATCGCGTAGAACATTGGTGGAAACTGAATACGCCCCAGCACTGGGCCGCAACCACACCACACAGTAGCACTAATGAGGCCGGCCGTCCGGTTACGCGTAATTTGATACATCATGCCATACATTGCAAACCCGGAACCCATTAGAAACATAATGGTCTCCGCATTAAGCACCTGCCATGTATGTCCTAGAGGCAGAAGAAATGCTGCAGGAAAAAACATACCGATTTGCGGGTTACCAATGAACGGCTGTCCGCACAACACGTAAGGGTTCCACATTGGCAAACGGCCTGTGGCAAGTAGGTGTGCAGCAAAGGCATACATTGGCTGAAAGTAAAGCATGAGATCACCCCAGTAAAGGGATCTCGAACGAAATACCACTCGCCAAAGTAGTGAAATTACGACGAAAGCAATAACCAGTAAATCGACTGCGTAACCGGCAGCAGAAGAAGAATAAAACCTGCAGGCAGCTTTGTGTTCAGCAGGCGCTTGATTATGGAACGGCGGAAACGATGACATTACGGAAGCCAGCCGCTCGTTCGATGGTTGGAAGCATGTCTCAAGTGCCCTGTCACGACCTTACAGTTGATGGAGTACAATAGGTTTCTGCCTTGTTTTGTTGTGCAAAGAAAGATTACCCGCGACAGGAGTAAAACCGGGCGATGTCTACGAATATTGCCATCATAGGCGGCACTGGATTCGAACGACTCCCAGTTGATATCTATGCCGAGCCTCTTACTGTTGATACAGAATACGGTGAAGTAACAGTATTGTCACTCGCAGACAACTACACAGACCCTGCGAAACTGTACTTTCTTTCTCGGCATGGAGCCGCACACCATATTGCACCACACGCGATCAACCACCGGGCTAACATTCTTGCACTGGCGCAACTAGGCGTTCGGCTGGTACTCGCCTCTAACGCGGTCGGCTCACTTTGTAGCGACTGGTCGCCTGGAACCCTGGTCACACCTCATGACCTGATCGACTTTGGAACCACTGTTCCAACAACGGTTTTCAATGAACAGAACTGGGTCCACACAGACTTTACTGAACCGTACAACCGGAAATTAGTAGCATGCATACAGGGTGCTGCGGGCACCTTTTCGCAAGCAGTTGTACCGTCAGCAGTTTACCTCTGTTGCAGGGGCCCACGATTTGAAACACCAGCCGAGATAAACATGTTCCGCCATTGGGGCGCTCACATAATAGGCATGACCGGTGCAGCCGAAGCGATCTACGCGAAGGAACTCGGCCTTAGTTATGCTTCCCTGGCAGTGGTTACCAACCTGGCCGCGGGTCTCAATGCGGATCCAGTTGCGCACCAACAGGTAAGCGAAGTGATGAAGCAGCGACTTCCCGTAGTTCGAGCGATCCTAATTGAGGCTGCTGCGCGTGCAAATCAAGAGTTCAGCTAACGGATCACTTATGTTCTTGTGGCGAGAATTGAAAATATCAATCTTGCACGTTAGCAGCTAACGGATGCGAACCTGGTTTATTGTAGTTTGCCCTTACGTCATCCAAACACAATACCCAATCGGGACCATACCCCGGCGTTGTAAAGCTGTGAACACCTCCGCCACTAACACATCCCTCAGATTGACAGGTACCACTGCGCGGTGAATACCATGACGCTCGCATCTGCTGACACGTGTATGCACCGAGATTAACCGTCACCTCTGTCGCAGCGGGTAAATAAACGAGCGCATAGGTTAATTCTTCGTCTCGGCAGGCGTGTGCAGGCACAGTTAATGCACCTATTGACCCGACTATTAGCCCGTCGTCTGGTATACGCGACAAAGCGGGCCTGGACTCAATAAGCCTTCGCAAGTATTGCATTTGAGTTGCTCCCGGCAACCCAAGGGCCTCCTGCCAGAGTCGTACAGGATAATTAATGGGCTGGAACTGATTGGATGTAAACTGCCACACGGAATGACAACCGTAAGTAACGCCAAATCCGCCTGCAAAAATACCGGAGTAGATCGCTCTGCGCACATCAAACGCTGATATGTATCCACATGCTACGTCGAAACCCGCAGGGTGATCCTCGTAACATGGCTCTGCATCCATTACTGGCATGGGCGGCTCCGCTCGGTAATCGCGCCGTATGCAAGCAGCCGTATCTACACCCCGGTGGTGTCCCGTCTGCCACATATTAAAACTAAGCCAATCTGCTCCGGCGACGTCGTCCATGGAACTACGTCCACCTTGTGGATGAAAAGTCAAAAGATGAGTGCCGCGATCACCAGCTGCCAAGCCCTTAGCAAGTGCATCGAGAATGGCTCTCTGATTATCGGATTCGACAGCTCGGTCGCCCCCTAATATCCAAATGAGATTTGCTTCTCGGTACCTGCTACCCAGGTACCGACCGTATCTTTCCGCATTTTGCACCGTGAAAATTTCGGGTCCTACTCCCCACTTCTTGTTCCACTTGTCACCCCACGTCGGCAGAAAACCTACCACCATACCCAGGGTATTGATTCGATTTACTACATCATCTACATTCCGAAAGTAACTTTCCACGGGTTGCTCGGGGTCGTTGTTTTTCAGAGGTAGATCACCATGGTAATTCGGTGTTTGAAAATCGTGTTCAGCCAAAGCAACGGCTTGAATCACGTTAAAACCTTGCTGTGCCCTGGTAGTTAAATAAAATTCTACATCGGCGGGACTAAGCCGATGAAATAGCTCCCATGCCGTGTCACCCAAATAAAAAAATGGGTGACCGTTGGAAGTCACCAGGCACCTTTTATTGCTGCTTACTTTTAACATTTTGTCCAGCCTCTTGGTCACAGGCAATTTTCACATCAAGCCTTGGTGCCGCTCGTGCTGCAAGCGAGTGCCATCGATTACATATCCACGGTCTAACCTGGTACGACAGGTGCACTTCTCGAAAGACGTTCTAGAAACTTCGAAAGTGTTACGTCCACGGGCTCGTGCGCAGCTAGCAGCATCATGCACACTTCGCGAACAGCACCATACCCCCCACGCGCCTCTGTTACAATGTCCGCCCTATTCCTCACTTCAGGTACCGCATTCATCGGTGCTGCCGTTATGCCTGACTGCAGAAAAGCAGGTATATCGTTCCAATCGTCACCGATATGCATCACCTCATCACGTCCTAAGTGCAGCTTAACGCGTAACTCCGCGAGTGCCACTCCCTTGTCTTTGGCGTTCTGTACACAGTGAGAGACGCCTAGTTCAATGGCACGACGTTCAGTACCAGGGTAACTCCGTCCCGTGATAATAGCCGTACGAATTCCGCTGGCGACTAATAGCCCAATACCAAGTCCATCCCCAGCAAAAAAGCGCTTATGCTCACCACCATCGCTGCCATATTCAATCCCTCCATCGGTAAGCACTCCGTCAACATCCATCGAGAGTAGTTTTACCAATCGAAGCCGCATCGCCAATTCTTCGGTCATATTTGCCACTCCTCTGCCGCATAATATTACCGCAAGAGCGTATTCTGTTAACGAGGTGTCGGGATATTGCAATCGTAATCGCTTGCCACAAGGAGGCACTCTTTCATGACCATTCCCCCTTCTCTCCACATTACTTATTTGGGCCACTCCACGCTACTGATCGTAACGCCAGGCGGGAAGCGAATCCTGGTCGATCCCTGGATCAATTCAAACCCTGCCTGTCCAACCAAGTACCGAGATATATCTGCTATTGGCACTCTTGACGCGATACTGGTCACCCATATGCACAGTGATCACGCTGGTGACATTCGGTCTGCAGTTGTCGCCAATCCAAATGCCGAGGTGTTCGCGATATTTGAAGCCGCAATGTACATTGGCACTTTGGGTGCGACTGCCATTCAGCCAATGAATATTGGTGGTTCCGTACGGTCGCTGGGTTGCGAGTTTACCATGACTCACGCTGAGCACTCGAGCAGTTATAGCCCGGCCACGGAGAATGACTCACCCATGGTATATGGTGGCGATCCCGCCGGATTCGTCGTCAGATTGGAGGACGGCTTCACGATTTACATCTCAGGTGACACAGGACTATTTGGTGACATGGCGCTAATCCGCGAGCTTTACCGTCCCGGCATCGCGGTCCTGCCAATTGGCGACCGCTTCACAATGGGGCCATTGCAAGCCGCGCACGCCATTAAGTTACTGGGTGTAAAGCACGTGTTGCCCGTACACCACAGCACATTTAACTTGCTAAGTGGCAATCCCAAGCAACTCATAGAGCAGCTTGCCGAATTAGGCCTCGATGACGTTGCCGTGCATGCTCTTGAACCAGGCGAAACTCTGGGCTAATTGAAGGGTGTGCTATAATTTTGAACAGTAACCTGGCCAGCGGTGATACTGACAAATTCCCTGTTATTGCAATAGTGGGCCCGACGGGATCGGGAAAAACTGAAGCTGCAATTCATATCGCTTTAGCAGTTGGTGGTGAGATAATAAACGCCGACGCCTTCCAGGTCTATAAGGGCATGGATATCGGCACAGCCAAACCTACTCGGGCCGAGCAGTCACTCTGCAAGTTTCACCTGATTGACCTGGTGGGTCCTTGTGAGACGTTTTCGGCTTCGGACTGGCGCAGCAGAGCTGAGGCTGCGATCGAAGACGTTAACAGCCGCAACTTGATACCAATCATTTGCGGCGGTGCGGGAATGTACATCAGAGCACTACTAAACGGATGGTCACTGGCCGATTCGCCACGTAATGAGGCATTACGCGACGAACTACGCGCAAGAGCGGCTTCTAAGGGGGTTGAATCTGTACACACTATTCTTGCTGAATTAGATCCATCGGCCGCGGCCAAATTACATCCGAACGACCTGTTACGCGTTATACGAGCAATTGAAGTCTACAAATCGACCGGTAGACCTATTTCTCAACTGCACGACAGGGATAGAAACCAACCGAGCCGGTATTCTATCGCTCAATTCGGGCTGATGTGGCCACGAAGCGAGCTATATTCACGTATTAATAACCGTGTAATTTCGATGATAGAAAGTGGGTTTTCCACCGAGGTGCAGCGTTTGTTAGACGGCGGGGTCACTCGCCAGTGCCCTGGAATGCGTAGTCTGGGGTATTTGGAAGTGGCAGATATGGTGCAAGGCTTGAGAACGAAGGAAGAAGTTGTCGCCGCGGTGAGCTTGAAAACAAGACAATACGCGAAGCGACAGATAACATGGTTTAAACCGGATGAGTCAATCAGGTGGGTCCAACCCAATGACCCAAATTACCTGAACGATATGCTCACCGAGATTAAAGGCGTTCTAGCTAACTAACCAGGGGATTATTTGCCCACGAGAGGGCATTTGTTTGCTGCCATGACGGCAGCTTGACCCTGATCATTTTGTACAGGGGGTTCTGGTACCGTGACTAAACCACAGCTGAATCTGCAGGACATTTTCCTGAATCAAGTTCGAAAAGAAAACATCGGAGTAACTATCTACCTCATCGGAGGAGTGCAACTGCGTGGTATGGTACGCGGCTTCGATGCCTTTACAATACTGCTCGATTCGGTAGGTAAGCCCACTCAGCTTGTCTACAAACATGCTGTATCGTCCATTGTTCCCGTACGCCCAGTCTCCACCTTTTACCAGGAGACTGGGCGAGAGCACGGCCCGGAACGCGCGGAACGCGAACCCAGAGAACCGCGCGACCTTAGAACGCCTGGCATCTCGTCCGACTCGGTGTAATACTCAGGAGAATGGTTTTGAAATTCACGAAAATGCACGGAATTGGCAATGATTTCGTTGTGGTTAACTCGCTAAACGATGGACCACCGGAAGAGGCGCTTCCAGATCTGGCGCGCAGCCTTAACAATCGCAAATTTGGAGTAGGCGGTGACGGCCTCATTCTCGTTTTACCATCTAAAGTTGCAGATTTTAAGATGCGGATGTTCAATCCCGACGGTTCTGAAGCAGAAATGTGCGGTAACGGCATTCGGTGTTTTGCAAAGTATGTATATGACCATCAACTTTTACCGGAATCCCAGGTAAAGGTTGAAACGCTGGCTGGCGTAAAGGTGTTAAAACTCGCTCTAAAAAGCGGCAAGGTCGATACCGTGCGCGTGGATATGGGTATGCCCAAGCTGCTCCGCTCGGAAATTCCGATGAAGGGCGAAGAGAACGACAAAGTTGTTAACGAAGCTCTTAAGGTTGAGGGCAGAAAGTTTGACATTACAGCTGTTTCAATGGGAAACCCACATGTCATCATTTTTGAAGATAACTTAGACAGCTTCCCGGTAGCAAAATATGGCCCCCTAATTGAAAACCACCGGTCGTTTCCGCAACGTACAAACGTCCATTTTGTCCGCGTTTGCAACTCGGGTGAAATTGTTGTTCGCACGTGGGAGAGAGGTGCGGGTGAAACTCTGGCATGCGGAACTGGAGCATGCGCGTGCGTCGTTGCATGCGTTTTGAACAGTAAAACAAATCGAACTGTATTGGTCCACCTCCCCGGAGGAGACCTCAAAATCGAATGGCTAGGTGACTCGAGAGTGCTTATGACCGGACCCGCTGAAGAGGTTTTTAGCGGCGTTTACCAAGAGTAATATGGGTCTACCCGGCGTCATTGCGACTTGGCCATTTGGAGGTCCTGCTGCATCTGCGGGTTTCCAACGATTACTGGCTGGAGGCTCTGCTGTAGATGCGGTAGAGGTAGCAGGTAATATCGTAGAGATGGATCCCTCTGTCTCCTCCGTTGGGTATGGCGGCATGCCGAATGCGCTGGGTGTCGTGGAGCTAGATGCCGCCATCATGGACGGCGCTACTCATGAAGCAGGTGCGGTATGCGCTATGGTCGACATTGGTACGCCAATTTCTATTGCACGCCGAGTGATGGAACGATCACCCCACGTTATGTTAGCTGGTATTGGAGCAAGAGATTTTGCTCTGTCCCAGGGATTCATATTACAATCCCAACTCACCCCTCAAGCACAACAGCGTTGGGATGAGTGGCGGAATTCGGAAGCCGCCGAGGCAGTTGTAGCTCACTTTCCCACGCCTCCATTAGCACCTGACAATCACGATACTATAGGCATTTGTGCTCTAGACGCACATGGTAACCTTGCTGCAGGATGCACAACTAGTGGTATGGCATGGAAGCTCGCTGGACGTGTGGGCGACTCCCCCATAATCGGAGCTGGCCTGTACGTGGACAACGAATTTGGAGCTGCGGCCGCTACCGGCCATGGTGATGAAATGATGAAGGCGTGTTTAACCTACCGTACCGTGATGAACATGGCTAAAGGCATGAGCCCTACTGAGGCCTGTATCGAGTCACTAAGATATCTTTTATCTCGACGTTCAACTTTTAACAATCCCTATGGCGCCGCAATAGTGTCCATTCGCAAAGACGGCGAATTCGGTTCAGCAGCTACGTGCTCAGGCTTCGAGGCGCCGTCGCGTGTATGGAGTTGGGCTGCAGCAAACGATAACACGCCAAACGGGTTGATCTCAACCGGTCCCTATGTCGACCTCTCAGCCGTTTACTCGACGCTACCCTAGGTTCTCTTCTCCTTGCTCACCCACTTTACGCACCAATTAACTATTTTGACAAGGATGTTGCTGTTCTAATATGAAGAACGTAATTGTGGGCACTGCAGGCCACGTTGATCATGGCAAAACTAGTTTGATCAAGGCTCTCACAGGAATAGACACCGACAGGCTAAAAGAAGAGCACGAACGTGGAATGTCCATTGACATTGGCTTTGCCGAGTTAGCGCTTCCCAATGGGCAACGAATAAGCATTGTGGATGTTCCTGGCCACGAAAGATTCACGAAAAATATGCTGGCCGGAGCCTGTGGAATTAATGCCGCACTTCTTGTGGTTGCTGCCGATGACGGCATTATGCCTCAGACGCGCGATCATCTCGAAATCCTTCAGCTTCTAGACATTAAACAGGGAGTTGTTGCACTTACGAAATGTGACCTTGTTGAAAAGGATTGGCGCGTAGAGGTGGAGGCAGATATCCAGCAGCAGCTCCGAGGCTCATTTCTTGAGTATGCCGCGATCGTTGCGGTTAGCAGTACACAGGGCTTTGGGCTAAATCGCCTGAAACGTGAGCTAATGGCCGTAACGAGCCGATGTGTGCCACGTCCGCCAGATGCCCCATTCAGAATGATTATTGACCGAGCATTTACCAAAACCGGATTCGGATCAATTGTTACGGGCACAATGCTGGCGGGTACAATTCGTGAAAAGGATGCGGTTGAAGTATCGCCAGCAGGACTTCAATGTCGGGTTCGGGCCATTGAGATTCATGGCGTTCGCGTAAAAGAAGCGGTTGCAGGTTCAAGAGCAGCATTGAACCTTGCCGGAGTCTCACTGTATGAAATCGCCAGAGGTGACCAAATCACGCCACCGGGCCTGTCGCTAAGTACAACCCGTTGTGCTGTTCAACTTAATTTGCTGTCTCATCCGCAGCTTGAACTAAAGGATCGAACGCGAGTTAGAATGCACGCCGGAACCGCCGAGATTATAGGTCGTCTCAAGTTTTTGTTTGGTCACATCCACCTGAATACCGGTGACAGCTGCGAAGCAGTGTTTACCGCAGAGAGACCATTTGCTGCTATGCCCGGGGATATCATGGTGATGCGAACTTACAGCCCGCAAACAACTATTGGCTCAGCCATCATACTAGACGTATCGCCGCCAAATAATCCTAATAAGCATCCAGAGTACAATGAAGAGTTAGCCAAACGCATTTCTGGCTCCCCTTTAGAGGTTATCTCCACATGCCTAGCACTTAGCCCATTCGGCCTTGGCGTGGATGAGCTGACGGCTCGCACGCGAATAGCTGGAGATATTGTTGCCGGCACCCTTGAGGAGATGATAAATCAGAATGAAATCGCCCCAATTGGCGCTCGTCATGTAATCCACAACAACTGCCTAACCGCCCTAATCGCTCGCATTTCAGCTATATTGGCGGACTTCCATGAGAGGTTCCCAACGCGGCAAGGCATTGGGCGCGAAGACTTAAAAGCAATAGTGGCGAAAGGCATGGCACCAAGAGAATACAGCCTATTACTACAGTTGCTCGCGTTGCGGGCTATTATAGTTTTAGACGGCGCGTTCGTTCGCCTACCGCAATTTCGGATGACATTGCTGCCGCGTCAGCAGGAGGTATTCGACGACATCTATCGCGAATATAACAGGCATGGAATAGTGCCGCCAGATATCTCAGAAATAGGAACGCGGTTGGGCATGCCTAAAGATCCATTACTCGGGCTCATACAATATGGAGTTATTACCGGCAAATTCCACCGGCTTGGGGAGAGCCAGTTTATTACTGATGAAGCATTGACTACCGCCATCGATCTTGTAAAAGCACGGAGCATAGCGACTGCCGGTATAACGGTTGCCGAATTGCGGGATGAACTTGGAGCGAATCGTAAATCTGCTCTCATGGTGTTAGAGTATATGGATGCGAAAAAGATAACACGCCGCGTTCACGAGCGGCATGTTATCTTTACTCACCCTCCCATATTATAAACAATCTTGCGATTAGCTAGGCAGACCAAGTGCCTTGTTTCGTGCGGCGCTAAGAAGCTGCAGTGCCTGCTTAAGTACGGGTAAACTGCCATGCTTTTTAATTGCATTGCGAACATCATGCAGGCCACTCTCAATGTCGGACGGCCCCGAATGAGCAATCGCTAGTTTGTACGTTTCCAAGGCATCTCGACTATCCCCTTGAACAGCATACACCAATCCCTTGTTATATTGAACATAACTCAGAGTTGAGTCAATCAGCAGAGCCCGGTTACTGGAGCCGATTGCTGCGTTATACTGCCCCTCTTCATATTGAGCCCAACCCAAATTACCCCAAACTATGGCATCTTTGGGTTTAAGCGAGAGCGCCTTCAGGTAAAGTTGCACGGCAGCGGAGTGATCGCCTGCCATATCCTTTATCTGTGCAACTGTTGAAAGTATGGTTTCGCTGTTAGGCGATAGTGCCAGTTGCTGCTCAGCAATTGCCAGAGCACGGGTGTAATCATGCAAACCTGCAAGTGAGACCGCACGGCTCAGTTCAGTTTGCTGAAGTACCTTGGCAGTTGGCGAAGCAGGCGCCGGATTAGTTTGTTTCAGTAGGTAGATGCCGCTCGTATACTCATTGATCGCTTTAGCATGTTCGTTTGATTGCTCGTACGCGTCCCCCAATGCGAGGTGTACCTCCGGTTGGAACGGATCAAATCCCAAAGCGAGTCTGTAATTCTTAATTGCCTGATGAAAGCGGTTGGAATTGAAAGCTATATCCCCAGCCTGTTTGTACAGCTGTGGATCATTGGGCGCTAACGAAATTGCGGTTTCAATGTCGGCAGACGCACGAGTGTAGTCCTTCATCTCCGCGTAAATGCCAGCGCGCAAACCATACGCCGCCGCTGACTGCTCGTTGAGATCTACAGCGCTATTCACCGCACCTAGAGCTCGTGGGTAGTGACCATTTTCGAGCGCTATGGAAGCCAGGGTCATTTCGAGCGGATAATTCCCCGGGAAGCGAAGGGAGGCATCGTAGAAAATACTTTCGGCCTGGAGCGGTTTTCGCTCCTGAAGTAATGCGGAACCCTGCTGTACCATCTGCTTTAGAGATAAATTGGTTGGCCCTGGTTGAACTGGTAGTTTTACGGCCGGTATCGATGGCGATAGAGTGGATTGAGCCGCGGCCACGTTGACTGATAGACCAGCCCCCAACACTGTAGAAACGCATAAAATTGCCGACCATGATGCCAATGCATTCTTCATAAAGCAACCCCTCCCTAAAGCAGGATAATAGCCACAGCAAATCGAATTACGCACTGTTATGACATTAAGACAACGCATAACCAGTGAGGTATCGGAAGTTTTCGTAATAAGCATTACGTTAACGTTGTTCTTTTGTACTTCAAACCTTGCATTCGCGCAGGTACTGTCGCGTCCTGCCGCTGTTTTCACCCAAACAGAACTGCAAAGCATTCACGATGCACTGGACAGTGACGCACTTAAAACCGCGTTTGTGGGAATTGAAATTGCCGACGCATCGACCAACAGGATCCTCGTCAGCGAAAACGCCGACCGCCTTTTTGAGCCAGCTTCTTGTTGTAAGATCCTTACCAGCGCAGCCGCGATAACCGTGCTTGGTATGAAATTCCGCTTCGAAACAGACCTCGCACTCATTGGGTCCAGGTCAAAACCACATCAAAGTACTGCCGACGTCGTCCTGATTGGTCACGGTGACCCGGTTCTAAATACGCGCGATCTTCTCGATTTAGCGCACCAACTAAAAGGCAAAGTTTCCGTCGTACGGCGACTAGAGTACTATGATGGCTCATTTGATAGTCAGCGCTTGGGCGCCGGATGGGCGTGGGACGACGAACCCTATTACTATTCACCGCAATTCGGTGGCTTGAATTGCTGCGAGAACGTGGTTTCCCTATCATTTAGGCCTGGCAAGATCGGCCGGCCGCCTCAGGTTGTTGAAAATCCTGTGTTACCGCAACTTCGCATCGTTAACCGCATTGTCACTATTGAGAAGCCGGATAACACAGACATACATTTCACCAGGACGGAAGGGCGGAATGAGATTCAACTGTCGGGTACAATCTCCAGGTCGCCGTCCGGCACCCAGAAAAACTTGGCAGTCCTAACCTTTGAACATCCTGGGAAAATGACTGCCTTGCTGGCGATAGATGCTCTTCGAGCGCAAGGCATCAAAGTCCTTCAATCCACTCCTATACAAATAGCAGAAATTCCTCCCAATGTACATATAGTAGCTTCACACTTATCAGTACCATTGGCCCGCATGTTGACACTGATGAACAAGCCGAGTGACAATCTGATAGCAGAATGCCTGCTTCAAGCTTGTGGGCTTGAAGCAGCGGGTAAGTCGACGTTAGGCTTCAAGGGTACGGCTCTTACCACCACTAGAGCTGCGCTGGCGACTATGGGCGCCAACCTCTCAGAATTACATCAAGTTGATGGTTCAGGCCTTTCTAGACAAGATTTCGTATCACCCGCTAACCTGGTCACAATATTGGCGTCTCTACGCGCTCTGCCGGAGTTCCAAATCTTTTTTCAGTCGCTACCAATTGCGGGCGTTGACGGCCCATTGGCGTGGCGCATGAAGCATACCCGCGCCGCCAATAACTGCCACGCCAAAACCGGTTATCTGTCGGGCGTTAGCACGATTGCAGGATATGTTACTGGGCGTGATGGTACACCATTTATTTTTGCAATCATGATTAATAATCATGTCTGTTCCGAAGCTAGCTGCCAACAGGCACAGAATGCTATCATTGAATTATTGGCAAACCATAAAACCATAGGAAGGGCCAATTAGTGAAGTCTACTGTTATGGTGAATGCCGCAGTTCTACCCGCACCGGGTGTTAAACCTTTGGTGAGACAGTACGTACTGCCGCCAATAAATGAGGGTGAATGCCTGTTAGCAATCGTGGCAAGCGAGGTTTGCGGTACGGATGTGCACCTCTACCACGGTCGGCTTGCGGGGGTTCCCTATCCTCTAATTCCCGGCCATGTAAGTGTAGGCAGGATAGAGCAAATGGGTGGGCCGTTGTATTACGTTGATGGCAAACCAGTTTCAATTGGGGACATTGTGACGTTTCTTGATGTTTATGGAACCTGCGGAAAGTGCATGTATTGCAGCGTATGGAAAGCGTCAACGCGCTGTCCGCATCGCAAGGTTTATGGTATCACCGTCGGAGCGGAAGAGCAACCGGGACTTTCCGGTGGTTGGGCCGAATACATGATACTCCGTAGAGGTACGCAGCTTTTGCAGTTACCTGCGGAAGTGTCGCCTGCATCCTGGATCGGAGGTGGTTGCGGTCTACCAACGGCTGTTCACGCAATCGAGCTATCGCAGATCAAACTGGGTGACCGAGTACTCATTCAGGGTAGTGGGCCCGTGGGCCTCAATGCAGCATTGCTTGCCTTATTAAGTGGTGCCGGATGGGTGGGTGTGATTGGCTCACCCAACACTCGTCTACAGGCAGCAAAAAGCTTTGGAGTAGACCTCACGCTTGATATTGCCGAGTCGACACCGGAGGCGCGGGCAAAAGCAGTGCGTTCGGCAACAGGCGGGCACGGTGCTGATATCGTGATTGAGGCTAGCGGGAATCCCGCAGCAATACCAGAGGGCTGTTCCTTGGCACGCGATAATGGAAAATATATCATAGTTGGTCAGTACACTGACAATGGCGATATCCCCATTAACCCGCACTTGCATATCAATCGCAAACACCTAAGCATTCAGGGATGCTGGGGTTCGGACTTTTCACACGTGTACCGTGCCATGGAAGTACTTTCAAGATTCAATAGGAACTACAACTGGGAAAGCTTCATATCCAAGCGATACAGTCTAGTTGATGTTGCCCTGGCTCTAGATGACGTAGAAAACCGGCGGGTAGTAAAAGCCGTAATTTCACCCAGTAACGATTAGATGCTCGGACGATAGCCGTATTGCAGCAACAGATTACGAATAAGCCCAAGGAGAATTGATAATGCGTATTGCACTAGTAGGTGCAGGCGGCATGGCATCCATGCACGCGGAGTGCTATTCCGCCATACCTAATGCAACACTTTGCGGTGTGATGGATATACGGCACGATGCGGCGGCGTCATTAGCTGGACGTCATGGAGCCACTCCCTATTCGGATTTCGATAGGATGCTCAACGATCTACGCCCAGATGTAGTGGATGTATGCTGTCCAACACCCTGGCATGTAGATTACGTAGTTGCGGCCGCGGCTCGCGCACATGAGTTGGGAATACGAGGTATTTCAACCGAAAAACCAATGGCGCGTACGCTCGCAGACTGCCAACGCATGATCAGTGCAGTTGAAGCAGCAGGTATACCGCTCTTTGTAGCCCACGTTGTTCGGTTCTTCCCGGAATTCAAGCTGGCCACCCAGCAAGTGCAACACGGTGCAGTTGGAAAAATCGCATCGGTGCGAACACGCAGGGGCGGTCCAATGCCACTCGCATGGAATAACTGGTACGCAGACTTTAGCAAAAGTGGCGGCTGTGTCCTAGACCTTATCATTCACGATTTCGATTGGTTGCGGTGGACATTTGGCCCAGTCCAACGCGTATTTGCTTGCGGATTACAGCATCACGACGGAATGCAGAAGGATTATGCCTTGGTTACCCTGCGATTTGTCAGCGGGGTCATAGGACACGTTGAAGGAACGTGGAGCGATCCCGGTGGCTTTAAGGTAACCATTGAGGTTGCCGGCGACGGTGGGCTTCTTGAATACAATGCCAATCAACCCACTGGGTCACCACTTCGCATAGCCATGGCTTCAACTGAAAATAGTGGCGGTGGCGTAGCGGTACCAGAAAGCCCCACAGGCGCTAATCCCTATCAACTGGAGTTGCAGCATTTTCTCGATTGTTTAGAAGCTGGAATTACACCGTCCATCACACCATACGATGGAATGGAAGCCGTTCGAATCGCCCTTGCGGCGATCGAGTCCGTTGAAACAGGGCAGCCTGTAATACTTGACGGTGACAAGCCTCAATGAAATTGCACGCACATTGTGCTGCAATCTTACTGATGATCGCCAAAATTGCGTCGGCGTCACCCCTTCTGCACATCACAACAGATCGCACGGTGATTCCGGTCGGTACATCCGTGGTCGTATCCGTTCATGTGACCAACCTAAATTACCCGCGATCAGCTTATAGGGTTTATCCACTGGTTAATGGTCACATCTGGGGCAGCGGCACGGTGACGGATACGTTTGGGCGCGGTGCTTTTAGTTTACCGATACCTTGGTTAGGCAACGTGCAGGTAAGTGGATATGCAATACCTGTTGGTTCGGGTAACCGGGCACATTGGGTGTGGGTGGGATCACCACATGCTAACCAGACCGTCTATATCGCCAAGCGATTCATACTGCGCAAACGGCCACGTAATGCCTCCATGCTTATTACCTGTGATGACAGTGGAACTGTGTGGATCAATGGTCGAAGAGTTATAAATAAGACCAACTCGCTATTCAACGTATCACACATCAATGCTGCCTCCTATCTCTCTTTAGGGACAAACACCATCGCGATCTCAGCCCACAATGATGTTGGCCCCGCAGGTGTGCTTGCAGAGCTCAAGATTAACAGCTCGAAAATTGCGGTAACTGATAATCAATGGATTGGCTGGCTTTCCAAACCGATCGGGTGGCCGCTTCCGCACTTCACCGGTGCGAATAGGGTTATATCCGAGGCAGCTGTAGGTCACGGAATTTGGGCAAACGGCATTAACGGTTGGCCAGGCATACAGCCTGCATTTTACGTGGGAAGCGTTGCCCCCGCCAATGTAATTCACGCGAACTCTGTTGCCGTTCGAACGACACAGTTAGACCACTCAGTTTCGAAGGCAACTGACCTTCATAAGCTTATCGTAATGGATTGGGAGCCATGGTTCACAGTACAAAATGCTACATGGAACACAGCGGAGGCCATACCCATTATCGGACAGTATGCCTCGGATAACGCCGAGGTTATTCGCCAGCATCTTCTATGGCTTCATTACATTGGTGTGAACGCAATGATGGTGGATTGGTCCAATAACCTGAATTCGCAGCCAACGTTCAACCTGTCTGCAGGTGTTAAACAGATTGTACATGCCACGGATACCCTGTTTAGAGTGGCAACCCTAATGAGAAAGCAGGGTTACCACGTGCCCAGGATCTTTTTCCTACTCGGCGTCAACGGTCTGGCTGACAATACGACGGCAGAGAACAAACAGATACAATTTATTCGTCGGCGGTACTTAAGTTCTCGCATATTCGGTCAGGATTATTGCACCTATCGTGGACGGCCCCTCGTAGTTATCCTGAACGGGCACGGTCCCGCATATCAAGCCAGCCAAAAACCATTGGATGACACCGGCCTTACCGTTCGATGGATGTGGACACAGGACCAACAGGTGCATTATAACCGTGTAGGATATTGGTCGTGGATGGACGGCTGTCTTAATCCGCTAATTACGTACCTTGGCGGTTCACCAGAGGCAATGACGATAACACCGGCATTCTTTGCCCCCGAAGGATGGACTAAGCCTGGTACATATGGTCGCCTCAACGGGTGGACGTATGTTACTCAATGGGCCAATGCGGTAGCAATCAAACCGGCGGTACTACTAATTAACCAGTGGAATGAATTCGCCGGTCAGGGTGTTGGCGACGGTTATGGGGCAAACCACGATCGATATGTAGACACATATAGCAGGGAATTGTCCGACGATATCGAACCTACCTCACTTCACCTACCTGGAATACGAAGCAATGGCGGCTGGGGGTACCAGTATCTCAACCTCACCCGTGCAGGAATACGGATTTTAACGGGGGCTGACAGATCGAGCACGGTCATGGCAGTTCGCCCGCCTTCGATCAAAACTACCGCGAAAAACGCTACAATTGCGGTCGCTTGGTTTGGCCGTCGTCCATCTATGCTGCTGGTTTTTCTTGACAAACGAAGAATTGCCCGCGTTGCATGTGAACACCAGTTTAAGGTAAAGATTCCCCATCTGGCCCCCGGAAGGCACACCCTAACGATTTTGGCACCAGGTCGCTTTACCGAATATCCCCTCTTTCGAAGCCGCGAAGACCAGCCACTCTCTGCAGCCGTACCGGCTAAAGCCACGGTAACGTTCATTGCAAAATAGCGATTGCTAGTCGTCCGCGAGCACTGCAACTGCAACAAGTACCAGTTCCAATGGTACTTCATGTTCGATAGTTGCGACAGAAGTCCAAAATTCCTCGTCCTCAGTTTTTGCGTCAATCCTGCTCAGTTGAATTAGGTGGTGAATCGTGGCCCTAAAATCGCCCGATGTGTAGGCCTGAATTGCGTGACGCACCGAAACGGTAGAGCCGGGACGGGCCTTTCCTGCCTCTTTTATCATTTTCACCACAATTGCATCACGATCCATATCTGCGGCGGAAATTAGCCTGTATGACGACTCACCGTGTTCTAGAACAGTTCCAAGTGAGTGCGCAATCTGACGACGACTGATAGCTGCGGTTGCGCCGCTTGTTGCAGTTACCAGGAATGGTACAGCCTGTCGGTCTCCAACTCGTGTCAATGCTGTTGCTGCTGCTGCCGCCATAACCTGGTCATTTCCCGAGGAGTTCAGCATTGAGCGTAGGATCTCGCGGGCTTCCGGAGCGCCAATCCTCCCAAGAGCCCGTACACACGCAACACAAATAGTGCGATTCTCGCGTGAACGCGCAATCAAATCGGTTAGAACTCCAACGGCTTTTGGGGAGCGCGTCCGTCCTAACGCGTCAGCTATATCCTCCTGCAAACCAGAGTCGGAAGTGCTATTGAGTTGTTCGATCAGCGCTGCTGCAGCATCTTCACCACCCAGCGCACCCAGCGCACGAATAATTGCTTGTCGTTCCGCTCGCCTTAGTACTCGCGCTCCATCAGTCAATAACGCGATTAAGTGCGGCACTGCCCGCCTGTCACCCAGCACCCCGAGTGCCTCCGCCGCCTCAGTTGTAATAGAGGCAGCATCGTCCTGAGCAGCTTGCAGTAGCGGCTCGAGCGCAAGGCGATTGCCGATGTTGCCCAGTGCACGTGCCGCCTGTTCACGCACCTCAAGACTAGGGTCTTGCAATGCATTCACCAATTCACCCAGAGCAAGCGTTGTGGGCGACTCCGCAAGGGCCTCGGCCGCTCGAAGGCGCTGTGTCTGTTCAGAAGGCTTTTGAAGTTTGCGAATATGTCCCCAGTTGCGCGGTTTTGCCTGGCCAAGTTGCCTTATCACATCGCCGGCTGACTGAGCACCTACATCCTGAACTCCTGAGAGTAGCGGTATGGACACCAATCGCAAAATAGTGGTGAGAATAAATAGCACCTGGTAATTACCGATATCAATCCCGTGGATCATTATATGAAGCCCGGACATAAGGTGCATGAGATAACCGCCAACCAGAGGCGCAATTCCTGCCAGAAGGCCCGTCACAGCCGACATTGTAGCAACGTACACGGAGGTATTTTCGGGACTGCTGCAGCCAATGAGCAGATTAAATTGAGCTAATCCAACGACAGCCCAGAAAATCCCGCTGCCAACGTTAATTTCCAGCAACCAGGCCGCCATTACTGCATTGTTACCGCGAACCGTAAATATCCATGAGATAGGGAGCGTGAGCACGCCCCATGTGCCGATAGCAAGCAGCGGCTTGTTACCAAATTTATCCGCAAGGTAGCCCCAAAATGGCATGGAAACGAGTGCCGAAACGCCGGTGATAGCCGCAAGGACTTGCATCCAAAGGTAGTTGAGTTGTAATTCCTTTAGCGCGTAGACGGTGAAGAACGGTGCGGCGAGGTTTTGCCCCACGCCAAAAACGGCGTTAAACAGCAATAGACGGCGAAATTTCACATCCGCAAACGGAGCCGCAAAATACGATCGTAGTCCGCGTGAAGAACCTGTATGCGATTCCTGAGCTCTAATACGCGGCGGTTCCGGTTGCAGCCATACCATGACACCGGAGACAATTCCTCCTATGACGCCCGTGCCGAAAAGGAACGCAAATCCAACAAAGCGCCATCCTGGCGTCTTTACGGCTTGATCTAATAATAGGGCTGCCGGTAACGAGATTACCATTCCTGTAATACCCGCAACCATATTCCGGTAACCAAAGTACCTACCGCGGTAGCCCACCGGAACAAGATCAGACATCCATGAACTCCACGCGGGCATTGGAATACTCGTAAGAACACTGGACGCCGTGAATAACAACAGAAAAATCGTTAGCGCTAAATTAAGTGGAAAAATAAATGGAAGTAAAAGAATAGGTAACCACAAAAGCCTTCCTGCCAGTGAGTAAATAACAATAAAGGGACGGCGTTGAGGTAGTGACTCCGTGGTATACGACGACAGCAGCTGAACCAAAGCTGCCAGTGTAGGTACCGCCGTTAATAGACCGATTGCAACGCTATCTGCACCCAGCCAAAGGGCAAATCCTGTTATAAAGGCACCGGAGGTAAGAGTGATCCATATGGTGGCAAATGCCCCATCCCAAACAGAAAAGCGCAGCCCTCGTATAACGTCGAGCCTGCTCAACGGTGCTGTGACTGATTGCGACGTTGGTGTGTCGCGCTGTCTTCGTGTTCCGATACGCATGAATTGTTACGGCCCTTGGAATTGCAACTGTGCGTAGCATTTTACCTTTAAAAACCGGTACAGTATCGGCAGGTTGTGGATGCCTATGACTGTTAACAAAATCATAATCTGCGGGCGATTGCCCTAGCACTAAGTAGGAGATAAATATGTTAGAGATCGGACAGCCTGCGCCGGCGTTTGTACTTCAGGATCAGAATGGTGACACGGTTGACCTCAAGCAGCTGAATGGGAAAACCGTGGTGCTCTTCTTCTATCCCAGAGCAGATACACCGGGTTGTACTCGGGAGGCGTGCAGTTTTCGCGACACACTTTCTGCCTTTGATGAAAGCGTTATTATACTGGGTATCAGCCCAGACACCGTAACGGACCAGAACAAGTTCGCAGGTAAGTTTGAACTGCCGTACCAATTGCTTGCTGACGAAAATCATGCCACGGCGGAGGCGTACGGCGTGTGGGTGGAGAAGAACAATTACGGCAAAAAATACATGGGCGTCGATCGAACTACTTTCGTAATTGCTCCAGATGGCACTATTAAGCACATATTTAAGAAGGTAAAACCTGACGATCACGCTCGCCAGGTTCTAAACTACCTGCAGGCGAACTAGTTTCACAACCATGTGCGCGTGGCGTATGGCGGCGTACCAAGCTACGCGCACATGGTTTAATCTATTTTAAGAAGTGCGTGATCACAAATAGACTTGTTGAACTGATGCACGCCCACAACACAATTCCCTGTGCCATTGGTCGCCACCCTACCGTGCGCAAAGTGCGACGTGTGATGGAAGCCCCAACCAGAAATAGTGTAAGCGTTAGTCCAATGCCTGCGGTTTGAGCGATCTCAGGTGTGTAGGTTTGAATTGCCGGTACAAATGTTCTCAGTATAGAGGCCACCACGAACAACCCGATAAACCAAGGTACGGTAATTGGCCTTGAACGCGTTTGTGGCGCAGGGTTTTGCGAGGCAAAGATCCTTGCCGCTGCCATCGCGACTGGTACTATCCATAAGGCTCGGGATAGCTTGACAGCCGTCGCAGTTTGTAGTGCGGTGAGTCCATATCGAGATGCTGCGCCTACAACCGACGAGATATCATGAATCGAAATCCCTGCCCAAACCCCAAACTGAGTTTGAGAAAGATGAAGCGTGTGCCCTACTAGTGGAAACGAATAAAGTGCTACAGCGTTGAGGAGGAAGACTGTTCCCATGGCAACGGAGATATCACTCTCGCCGGCCTCAATGACCGTCCCCACAGCAGCGATGGCAGAACCACCGCAAATCGCCGTCCCTGCGGAGATAAGCGCCGAGGTCTTTGGACTAATCCTCAGCAGCACACCTGTTACCCACCCCAACACCAATGTTCCACCAATAGTGACGGCAGCAAATAAAAATCCGCTCTCACCTGCACGAACGACTGCAGCAAGGTCCATGCTGAAACCCAGCAGCACCACCGATGCCTTTAGCAGGAACTGTGCCGCCCTATGGGATAGACGATGAACCGGATTGTCGATTGTAAGTGCCAAGGTCATCCCCGCAGCGAGCGCTATCGGTGGCGATGCGAATCCCAGCACGCAGGCCAAAATGCAGCCTGTAAATGCGCTTACCTGACCAATTTTGCGCCAATTGAACCGATGTGCCTTCGTTGCACCAACTATTGATAATTGTATACTTTCCATTTCCTCGTTATCCTCTACCACGATTAGTGGCTATAGGATACAGGCGTCTGTGATATAATGCAAATAGATAATTTATATAGAAAGCATAATTACAGTGTATACCATTAATCCACATCACCTTGTCATCTTCCAAGCCATTGCCGAATCTGGTTCAGTTAGCCGCGGCGCAGAGCGTGTTTTCATTAGCCAGCCTGCAGCCTCGGCTCAACTGAGAGATTTAGAAAGGGAAATAGGCTTGCCACTCTTCCACCGGCTGCCCCGCGGAGTCGCGCTAACACAAGCCGGCGAAATGCTCTACGAACACACAAGGAAATCTCAGTCGGACCTTAAACAGACGCTCAGGGCCCTGTACGACCTACAAGGCTTACAGCGCGGCCAGTTATCAATTGGTGCGAGTTTAACCACCGGCAATTACTATCTGCCGCAGGTCGCCGCGCGTTTCAGTGCGCGCTATCCCAACATCCACTTGGATATGACCATAGCGAATAGCGCATCGGTGTGTACTGGGGTATTGGAGGGGCGATTCGAGGTCGGCTTTACAGAGGGTGAGGCACCTGGCGACGACCTGTACTACGAGGCGGTGTATGTGGAGCACCTCTGCATAATCGCTTCACCGTCAAACGAGATCAACAAACTTCGAGCAGCCACCCCGCAGGATTTGGACCGTTTAAAGTGGATAGTTCGCGAGGCAGGTTCGGGTACACGTGCCGTTGTGGAAAATTCATTTGCCTCCATCAGTGTGAAAATGCAGATTGCGCTTACTTTAGGCAGTACAGAAGCCATTAAACGTGCCGTAGGCGCTAGCGACCTCGTAGCGGTAGTCTCACGGGCGGCTGCGGCACCGGAACTAGAGGCAGGAATGTTGCGGGAAGTTGCGTGTTCGAACCTATCGCTGTCAAGGACGTTTTGGCTTGTCCTCTCGGAAACGTGGAAACCAGGGCCTGCAGCACAAATATTCGCCTCGGCGGTACGCGAAGCGTGGGTAGTTGCCTAACCACCCAGATACGCGACCACTCGCATTGGCTACATTTACGATGCCCTTGACGACCGAACGTTGAAAGGAGTACAATCTGCCCGTAGATTGCGACCTCAATTGGGCGGTTGGCTCAGTGGTAGAGCACTTCGTTCACACCGAAGGGGTCGGGGGTTCGAATCCCTCACCGCCCATTGCTTCCATTATTGGCACGACTTACTTCGCGTTAATCGTGCTGCCACGATTAGAATGTAATCTAAGTACCTCGATTCCTTACGGAGCCGACCTGTCCACCTCGCCAGCAATACGGCAGTAACATTAGCAACTCGTCCTCTCACCCAAATCAACACTTTCAACTTTTGAATTTGCCGAGACTGCTGTCCGTTTCCTGATAATTTTCTCAGGTTTAGTGATACAATCATACTACTATTCGGGCGGCGAGGTGGAAACAGGTGCACATTCGCAGAGTCAACCAAATCTGTTCACTGATGGTTTTATTAAGCCTACTGCTACTACCTTCCCATGCGTGTTTTGCAGGCCGGCGTGCGTCGAAGTTAAAGCATGTGCTTGTAGTCACTGTGACTTTGGGCTTTCGTCATGACAGTATTCCGACTGCTGAGCAAACAATACAGCGCTTGGGCGAGAAGACTGGATTGTGGTCAACCGACTTCGTACGAACAACCGCTGAGATGCAAACGATGATGTCTGATACTGCACTACAGAAATACGATGCGGTCATCTTTGCAAACACCACGGGTGTGCTTCCGCTACCCGATCCTAATGGCTTCCTGGCATACATCCGGGCAGGGCACGGGTTCATAGCCATGCATGCGGGATCTGACACATTCCATCAATGGCCCGGTCAAAAATCAGGTGTTTCCATGTATGCCCAGATGCTCGGCGGGGAGTTCAGAATCCACCACAACCAGTGCGCAGTGCGACTGCAGTACGGCGATCCGCATTTTCCAGCTATTGCCCCCCTTCTTCGGCACGCTTCTAAACCTAGTTCCGCACAATTGGCGTCAGTAGATGCAGGGGGTCCAAGTATTGCGACACGTAATGCCTGGCACATCTTTGACGAGATCTATCTCTTTAAAAACTTCAACCCACAACGCGTGCATCTGCTGTTGTATTCCATCGTCCATCCCAACGATGGCTCAGCTAATGCCGAGCATCCGGGTCTTTACCCAATTTCATGGTGTCGCATGTACGGGCATGGTAGAGTTTTCTACACAGCCCTGGGGCACCGCAAGCGTACCTGGAATGACCCGCTCTATCAGCAGCATATACTTGGAGGTATTAAGTGGGCTCTGGGGCTTTCCAGGGGCAATGCTAGGCCCGGTAACAGCAAGGCAAATTAACCAAGCAGAAACAAGGATTCGGTGAATAAGTGATTACCACTGTTTATGACAAATCGAAATTGTTCGGCGGTGCTGTAGCCATTGCAGCCGTGATAGCGTTCCTTGGGATCAATGGCCGTGCAGGAGCAGCATCACCACGCATAGCTGCGGCCCCAGGCAATCAAAGTGCAGTTCCTAAGGGGTCTAAACTGTCGGGAGCAATGTTGCATCGCTTACATCCTAATGAGATTGGCGATGTACTAATTCTAGAATATCACAACATCCTACCGCATCCAGACAATCCGTACACTAGCTCACCTGCCCAGTTTCACAGCGTAATGACTTTACTCTATAGTTTGCACTACCGGCCTGTTAGTATGTCGTCGTACCTCAACAATACTATAAACATACCTGCAGGAGATTCGCCAGTAGTTTACACATTTGATGATGCTGACGAGTCACAATACCGTATTCTGCCAAATGGGAAGGTAGACCCTAATTGTGCGGTAGGTATGATGATCGCTTTTAATAAGCTTCATCCCGACTGGCACCTTCGCGGAACGTTCTTCGTCCTGCCACGAGATGCTTTTGGTCAACATTCCCTTAGAGCACAGAAACTCAAAAGCCTTATAAAAATGGGTTTTGAAATTGGGAATCACACGGTGACGCACCCTCAACTAAGCAAGTTGAGCAACACTCAAGTACAATGGCAAATAGCAGAATGTGACCATTTAATTGATGAGTTAGTTCCGGGAACCAAGGTTAACACCATGGCGTTGCCATATGGCATCTCTCCACGGGACCGGGTTTTGGCCCTACGTGGAAGTTATGGTTCACTTCACTATCAAAACCGCGCGGTACTCCTGGCCGGCGCAGATCCTGCACCGGCAGTGATAAGCAAAAAATTCAATGCGCTGCGCGTACCGCGCGTTCAGCCGGTCATGGGTGTTTGCGGTCTCTACTTTTGGCTCAAATTTCTCAAGCACCATTCTTATGAGCAATTCATAAGTGATGGCATTGCCAACCAGACCACCGTTCCCCGTCGCTACGCCCATTTAGTAAATAAGGAACGGCTCAATGGCTCGAAGTTGGTAATCTATTAACTACCAAGAAATGAACACCCGCAGTGACGCCTGGCGCTATGCAGCCAGGCGCCCATTCTGATAGCTATACTCATCGGTAACGCGTGCCATTGCAGCTGCCGTAATACTATTCGATGACATACCGTCCTGTGGATAGATAGCCGCACCGAAGTACCACTCTATTCGAGCTCCATTGTTTGCGGTACGAATGTGTTTGAGTTCCTCTGGAAGCGTACTCTTCAGCCTGTCCACCACAATTTTTACGTGTTCACCCGTATATGGCAGTATCATGGCGAGATGATCGTTTGAGTACCTCGTAAGTATATCACTGCGGCGCACATTGTCGCGAATTACTTTCACCGTTGTTCTGAGTATTTCATCCGATTTTAGCGTACCAGAGGAGGCGGTATAGGCTGCCAGCCCCGAAATGTGTATGAACATTACCGCAACATTGGTCTCCAACCGGCCAGCGCGCAGCATCTCCTCTTCCAACCGCTGCCCAAAATATCCCTTCGTATAGAGGCGAGTGAGTTCGTCAACCAGGGCCTCACTATGAAAATCCGGGGTGAGCAGTCCTTTTTTACGCAATCCACTAAGCTGAGCCTGCGCATCCTTGAGTTCTTCCGTATTCAGGATTTTGCGCATCTTCTTAGCCGAATTTCTTAGGATATGAGATACGTAATTGCAGGAGATGCCTAACTTTGCAGCAATTTCTGTCTGGTTACGATCCTGGAAGTAGAATTCCGAGATCACCTGCTGTTCCAAAGGCTTCAGATTGTCGATTGCGGCTTCAAGTACAAGACGCTCGTCTAATGGTACTTCAAAGCTGGTAACAAAATCGCGCGAAGTTTGCCTCTCAAGATCGATCGCGCCATTGTTGTCGTCGTCCTGATCTTGGCCACCATCCATCGAGGTAACCTTGAATACCTCCCGATTGGTTACCACCTCGGCGACCGCGTCCTCAGTCATGCCCATTGCTGCGGCAATCTCGCTCTGCGTTGGCTGGCGCTGCAAATCTTGGGCTAGCTGCTCTGTACGTCGCACTATTCGCTGATTAAGCTCTTGAAGCCATGCCGGCTCCTTAATGATCTTGCCACGATCGCGTAGATAGTGCTTAATCTGCCCAATTACAAAGTGTGTCGCATATGTCGAAAATTTCACATTTTTACTAATGTCATAAAGTTCGATTGCGGTGATGAGTCCAATGTAACCTTCCTGCGCCAAGTCATCTGCTGGTTCACCACACGTGGCATACCGTCGTGCGATACTTTCGACCAGGGCAGTAAACTGCGCTACAATGCGGTCGCGGTATAAATTGTCCTTACTTTCCCGATAGGACATCAGAAGCTGCAGGACATCCTCTTCTGAACGACGACCGGGCATAGATGCCTTGTCCTCAGAGCCGTTTATCGGATTTTGATAGCCTGTCGCCATATATTTCCTGTTCAACTGCACGTCGTTCCCATCGTACGCGAGCAGATGATTCTATCCTTTTAAGAAGTCGTTGTACAGTCCGGTAAAAATGAACGGTTTGATTATTGACTGAAAATGACCATTCCTGTAGTTATACTAGCCCCTGAAAAAGATACGGTGATTTTAGCAGGCGACTATTCAAGCATTTTGAAGCGATCGCTCAAGGGGTCATTTTGCAGGTCTTCAGACCGTGCAAACCGTTCCGAAAACTCAAAATACCGACGTGCTTTTCGGTTGTCTGGATCTAATTGTAAAACTTTTGCAAATTGGAATTTGGCCTTGTCATAGTTCCCTGCCTCGTATTCCTTAAGGCCGAGATTGTACTCTTGCTGCAAAGACACAATCCTTATTTTGGCGGATCGTTCCTCTGTAGGGGCAAGGCTCTGAGCGAGATGCAATGCAGCCAGGCCGGCCTCGAGGTCGTCTTCTTCTAGCAATTTTGAGGCAGCTTCGTCCGCTTGGTGTATCTGGCGCGCGAGGATAGCTGCCAACAGTTCACACGCTTCGACGTTTTCATCCCAAACCTGAATGGATTCCCTTAACATCCTTTGAGCGAGTGGAGGATCGGACTCCGCGAGCTGCTCGGCCTGCTTTGCTAACGAAATGGACGATTGGATGGTAAGTGATCTCTCATGTTCTAATAATTCTGTATTTAAGGGCGCAACCAATCTTGCTGCCTTAACCACGCTAATGGCCGAGTTAAAATCACCGGAACCTACGAAGGTATTCGCCTGGTCAACTACTGCCTGACCCAGTTGTAGACGGGCTACACCAAGGTATCTGGCAGCTCGAGGGTCCTGCGGGCTATTACGGCATAACTCACTAAGAAGGGTACAGGCATCTAACCACTTATGCTCGCTCAGTAAAGCAATTGCTTCGTCAAATTGATCCGTGGGCGGAGTGGCAATGTCGCCCACTTTGTCGCGCGTAATACCGTAGACCGACAGCACGCTATTACGTTGGGAGAGTGCAAGCGCACATCCGTTTGGACTGAAGCTGATACCCGTGACCGTCTCCAAAACAGGAAACGTGCCGCACTCCACTCCGCGTTCGTCTACCAGGTAAACCGACATGGATGCATCGCCGGTTTGCAACACTGCAGCGGTTAATCCTGACGATAAGGATGAGGTTATCAGACGAACGCTTCCCTCAAAGCCGACTTCCCATTTTCGGGTGCCAAAAGAATCAATCGCAGCGATGCTACCAGAGTTAGTGCCAAAGGCCACCATTTGAGCATCCGGTGAGCACCAGAGGGCAGTAACCATGTCGTCTGCTCGAAATCGCCAAAGCTCACGAGCTCCAGCGTCCTGACACGTGATGGTGCCCTCATCTCCCGCAGCCACGACTGCTCGACCGCCGGAAGACGTAGCGATAACGCAGGGGGCATAATCGACGTCTTCGACCCAAATGACCGTACCATCGATATTCGTCAAAAACACGGTAAAATTCTCACCGCCGAGATCGCTGTAAACTCCCGCGGCCCTGGTGCCAGTTTCGTCCATTTCAACGTCAACGGCGAGATAGTACTTATTTGGAAAAAGACGTAATTTGCTATTGCCGTGAAACGAGTAAAAATCATCGCCGGTCATACCAACGCACACGTTCGTGCGGTAAGAGGTAGATAACTTTTGCAGCGTTTCGACAGTGAATTCAGCTATGGAATTTACCGAGGCGTCCGCAAACACAACCTCCAGGTCATAGGTGCGGGCCTCGAGTGGCTTTGGGGCGAGGATTACCAGCGAACCGTCATCACTCAGGCTGTAACGGGCGATAGCGTATGCGCCCCGGTGACGCCGTTCCCACAGCAGTTTCGTCCGAAGGGGCATTTATTTATTCCCATGCAAACCGAAGAATTCGATGGTTTAAGGTATCGCTAATATAGATCTCCCCTTTTGGTCCGATTGCGACTCCAGAGGGTTGATTAAGAGGGCCAAGCTTCTTGGAGGGCAACTCTACTGCGGCGAGTGACTGACCCTCACTTGAAAATACATGTAATCTACCAGCATCTTGTTCGGTAACGTACACTCTACCTAGTCGATCGATAGCCACCTGTTGTGGTGCGTGCAACCGTCGTAACTCTCCAAGCGCACGCAGTCGCTGTCCAAAAAAGGTGTAACGTGTAACATCCTTTGTTGTTCCGTCGGTTACGTACACGTTTTTCAAATGGTCGCAGGCCACCGCAATTGGACGGACTATTCCCATGGATCGGTCTAAGCCACCCATCAGAATGCCGGTACTTTCGTCCACGCGGACCACCCGTTCAGCCAATGCGTCTGCTATCCAAAGGGCGCCTTCGCTGTCGATAGCGACACTGTTAGGCGCTCGACATACAGTGTTTAGGAGTTGCGAAGAACCACTAATACGATATGCAAGTATTCGGTGGTTTCCATAGTCCACAGCGAAAAATCGCTGCCCCGTAGGCTCCACGGCCACCGATGTAGGGCCAAGCATCTGACCTTTCCCGCTTCCGGCACCACCAAATACCTGTACTTCGCCGTTTAGTAGGATTCGCTGGATCCTATGGTTGCCTGTATCTGCAACGTATAGCGTGCCGTCATTGTCAACCGAAAGCCCGGTGGGTCCGTTGAACTGCCCTACTTCATTGCCGGGTTCTCCAATAACTTCTACGGCTCGCAGCGTACCAAATGCGTTGTTGTCGGGTACACCTTCAGCGGAGGCCTCTATCTTTGCGGCGGGAACAGGACCATCGTCTAACTCAAGAAAATCGAATCGATCGCTCATTCGACAACAGCTTCCATCCCGGAGTGACTATCAGCTGGTTCGGCGACCTCCGGCGATGGAACATCCACCACCTTATTCCTCACTGATTTTACAACCAGAAGCTTCTCCGTTATGGTCTGCATGTCCTCGCTTAGCTCGCTAGACGCCATGCGCGCTCGGGTGTTCGCCCAGTCGCGCAACTCCTCAATTCGTTCCCGCATTGTTACCGACAAGGGGACGGTATGGTGCGCAGCCGCTATGAGGGAGTCCGTATTCATCTCGCACGTCTCATCAAACGCGTCGTATAGGGCTTCGACTACCACAGCCTCAATTTCGGCGCCGGAAAATCCTGGGGTAGCATCTGCAAGCCTAGCTAGATCGAAATCTGCTACCTTTCGCTGACGTTTGGCAAGATGAATGGC
>DAIDKH010000034.1 GCA_027450145.1 Chthonomonadaceae bacterium
AACTACGCGGACAAACATCCACTCATGATTTGCGAGTATGGAGCGACACATTACGCCAAGTGTGAAGGACTAAACAAACCTGGGTGGGCAATTCAAAAGATTCTTGAGTTGTATGAGGCGATACCCAAGATATTCCCGCGCGTAAAAGCAATCAACTATTTTGATAGCAATAATATGAAGTTCGTGGCGGATGGCGTAAACGATTACTGTGTAACGAACCAACCACGGGTTTTGCGAGCTTACAAGAGCGCTATTTCCTCGCCGTTTTATTTAGGAACGCCCGATGCCACCTGTGATACCGCTCCTGTACCGATCGCTCAGGATACCAAGATTGCAGGTACGGTGCACCTAAGTGCCACCACTCGATTTGCAGACACCACTGCATGGATTGTTTACACCGTAGACGGTCACCCAATCTACAAGGCCTACCGCGAGGATGCCTGGGGCTGTCGGTGGAACAGTGCAACCGTACAACGCGGACGTCATAGGTTGGTACTGTGGATTTACAATAGTGCGGGGCAGGTGCTTGCACAACATGGCGTCTGGATACGAACCACAGGCAAGTAGCAACACAGCTGGTGTACACCGGCTAAAGGTTACTTGCCTGTGTCTGAAATCCTCACGCCATAATGTTATCCGATGCAGAAGAGCCACGGTACCGGCGATCGAATCTTGAAACCACTTTCAGGCTAGAGGTCTTCTCCCAAGTACCGGCCATAGTATCGCTCAATAAACTGCCGATAGTCATCGCGCGAAGTAATGGCACGCCACCAGTCCTGATTATCAACATACCACCGTACGGTATCTTCCAGCGCCTTGTCAAATTCGAATTCTGGCTGCCAACCAATAGACTGCAATTTACTTGCGTCAATGCTATACCGGCGGTCGTGCGAGCCACCGCGGGGGTCTTCAATGAACTTTATCATTTCCATCGGTCTATCAAGTAATTCCAATAAACGCTTGGTAATCTCAAGATTGGTACACTCACCCCTAGACCCTACGTTATACACCTCGCCGGCAAAGCCATGGAGCAACGCATGGTGTATACCGCTGCAATGATCGTCTACATATACCCAGTCTCGCACCTGGCTTCCATCGCCATAGAGCGGAACCTTCTTGTGATCAAGCAGCCGTGTGATAAAAAAAGGAATGAGCTTCTCGGGGTACTGAAACGGCCCAAAGTTATTACCGCATCTGGTAATCGTTACAGGAGTGTGGTAAGCGATGTGGTGCGCACGCACCTGCATATCGCCGCCAGCCTTACTGGCAGAGTAAGGAGTGTTTGGCGCCAAGGGCGTAAGTTCCGTAAAACTGGATTCAGTTGCAGAACCGTAAACCTCATCAGTCGATACATGCAACATCCGCTTAACGTTGTTACGTTGCACAGCTTCTAAGAGGGTAAACACGCCAGCCACGTCTGTCTGTATGAAAGCAGCCGCGTCCAATAGGGAGCGGTCATTGTGGCTCTCTGCTGCAAAATTCACTACTGTATCAACCGCTTGTGAACTAATGACGCCGTTTACGACAACCTCGTCTTGTATTTTGCCAGGAAAGAACCGGAATCGGCCAGTGGCTTCCAGGTCCTCCATGGTGCTGAGGTTGCCAGCATAGGTTAATGCATCCAAACCGCATATTGTAACATCCGGGTGTCGCTTTAGCACGTAGCGGCAGTAATTGCTGCCAATGAACCCCGCGCAGCCAGTAACTAACAGGGTCTTCAAAGCTTAAACTCCGAGTCGATCTCTTCATGTCGAATCTCGTCCACTGGTTCCTTTTTCCCCTTCCCCGCGTACAATTGGTTGGGGAAATTCAACACAGTTGCATCTGATTCGCCCACATTTTCGTAAGCGTGCACAACACCAGGCGGTACGATCATAAAAACAGGATTTGCCTCACCGCACTCCAGCACCAGCTTTGTCTTTTCGCGCCCGGGCCTGTTTTCCCACAGAGTTACGCGAAAAGTGCCAGACAGGAATGCGAATCCATCGGTCTGATCGCGGTGTTCATGCGGACCACGTGCAATTCCGGGGTGCGTTAGCGATACATAGCCCATAACCGGAATAAAACCATCTGGAAGCTCGTCAGATCTAAACAGCTCGGTTAACCATCCCCGGCTGTCAGTATAGCGGCCGAGCGTGCGAATTACAACGCCAGGAATTTCAGTGGACATCAGCGCTCCTTCAAACGAGTTAGAAGATATTTGCCATAGGGGGAATTGCCCATAGCTTGTGCTCGGTGTTCAATAATATCGCCAGTAAGCCATCCCTGCTCGTAGGCAATCTCCTCTAGACAGGCAACTTTCAATCCTTGCCGTTGTTCAATCGCCTGGATAAAATTGGACGCCTCGACCAGGCTATCATGGGTACCGGTATCTAACCACGCAAATCCACGCCCAAGACGCTCGGCGAAGAGCTTGCCGGCTCTTAGGTACTCTAAATTCAGGTCCGTGATTTCGAGCTCACCACGGGCAGATGGTTTCAGCTGTCCGGCTATATTGCATACATCCCGGTCATAAAAATAGAGACCAACCACGGCATTGTTCGATTTAGGGCGCAGTGGTTTCTCTTCAATAGAAATAACACGGTTACTGCTGTCGAGTTCCATCACGCCATATCTTTGGGGATCCCCAACATGGTAACCAAATATCGTTGCACCCTGTTCTCTTTCCGATGCTTGCGTCATCAGCTCGGGCAGCCCATGACCGTAAAACAGATTATCACCCAACACCAGAGCGGACGGCGAGTCACTAACGAATTCCCTGCCAATGACGAATGCCTGAGCGAGTCCCTCTGGTCGCGGCTGTACGGCGTACGATAGTGAAATTCCAAAGGCGGAGCCATCGCCTAGTAGACGTTCAAAAAGTGGTGTGTCATGAGGAGTAGAAATCAAGAGGATGTCGCGAATTCCCGCTAGCATTAGGGTTGCCAACGGGTAGTAAATCATGGGCTTATCATAGACAGGCAGTAGTTGCTTAGAAACTGCCAGGGTGGCAGGGTAAAGTCGAGTACCACTACCACCCGCGAGAACAATGCCCTTCCTAACACTAAATGACATCTGCGAAGCGTCGTTCCATTCGCTTAAAGTTCACTGCCCCCACAAGGAAAACACCCACGGCCGCCAAGATGGAATAGGTAACATACTCCACAGGGAATGCACCAACTCCAAGCAGCGACCACCTAAATGCTTCCAGTAGACCGGACAATGGATTTAACATAAAGAACGTGTAGGTATGCGGCGATACCTTTTCCTGTACCATCTGAAGCGAATACGCAACAGGGCTTGCATACATCAGAAAGTTAAGGAGAACCGGCACAATGTACTGCACGTCTCTATAAGATACCATAAGCGCACTGGTAATTAAGCCGCATCCCACTGCCAATAGCATGATAGCCGCTAGCCACACTGGCAGAAGAAGCAGATGCAATCCAGGATGAACGTGGTAAGCAATAATTAGCACGACCATCATGGCCAAGGCGACGAGAAAATCTATTAGCGCTGAAAATATGGTGGATATTGGTAGCACTAGCCTCGGGAAATATACCTTGGAAACCAGCTGGGTGTTTTGTAGCAGGCAAGTACTTGCACGTGAAAAGACGCCGTTGAAGGCGCCCCAACCCAACTGCCCGGCGAATGCGAATACCAGGTATGGCAACCCACCAGGCGCAGTAAGGCCCGCAACCTTGCCAAACACGAACGTCATAATGCCAGCTGCTAGCAACGGCTGTAGAACCACCCAGATGGCGCCGAGAGCAGTCTGGCGATACCGTAACTTCACATCGCGACCGGCAAGGGTGATCAGCAGGTCTCTAAACTGCCATATCTCCTCAAGGTGCAGGTTAGCCCAGCCAGTTTCTGGCTTTAGTGTGACTAACGACTTGGGTTCGTTGGAATTCAGGGCGACTGTCAACTACTCTTTCCTTTCGCCACCAGAGCATTAACATCTGGCATGATCTGGTTAATAAACGACTTCAACATAGGCACACTGGTCGGTGTATCGTCAGCTGTGAGGCGAACCACAAGCGAGCCTCCCTGCTCCCCGGTAATTAGACGGCGCAGTGCGTACATCTTTTCCAGGTAGGCAAGTCCCATTCTACTGCCGAGTGCGAACCCGCCGGGAAAAAAGTACATAAAATCCTGTTTGGCTCCATCTCGCTCCGCGGTAATGAAGCGGATCTGCTGGTGATCTTGATACCAGGCCGTCTCCTTCGAGAGCGTATAACCGTGGGCAGGAAAGCAGACATTTGGATCGTGGAAGTCTGCATAGCTTGGCCCAGTAATTAGGCACAGGAAAATCTCCTTGCCCGCTGGGTTTCGATATACCCTCTGCAGGAGTTTCGCGGTAGGAATAGCCTGCTGTATAACCGGATCCACTGGTACGTTCGCCCCCGATACCCACTGACCAACAACCCTGGGGAATGTATCAATAGGCAGCGGCTTAGGATGCGCGTACTTAAGCCTGGGCAATGCGTGCTGCGCCGCAATACCACCTAATAGTGCAGCACATACTAATCCTGAGAAAAGCGTGTCGTTTCGCATCCCAGTCTCCTTCCAACTGATACAAATAGAATGCACGAAAGAGCTATAACAAAATAATCGGCGTATTCGTGCGCTACCGCCTCCACATGTGCGCCGTACCACGTGGCAAGCGCCACCAAACCGGCGATGCGCACGATGTTGGCAGCAAGTGCAATGGGGAAACTCACAAGGATTAGCAGCAGCCACTTACCCTTAGGCAGGTTGAAGAACCATCCGTAAAGAACGGCGAAGCAAAAGAATGCAATGAGCTTTTTAAAGCCGCTGCATGCTTCGGCAACGTTTAGTGCCATGCCTGGAACCTGCAGAACGCTACCTTCTCGAACGATAGCAAACCCGAAGAACTGCATAATCCACTGCGCCCCAATTGTACTAATTCGTTGCGCCATCACGTCAGTTGGCGTCAAGATAGGCTCTGGAATCGGCGCAGCAAACAGCAGAAATGCAATGGGGAACCTCAGCTTACGCCACAATGGCTTACCGTGCAGGGCTATTACCGCCCCACTAATGAGAACTGGTAAAGCCGCCATGGCTATGAAGCGAATTCTCAGATACCAACCTGCCCACTCGATCACTACGCCGGCGACTGCCAGCCAGAAGCCAATAATCGAAGGGCTTTTAGCAGTACAGCGCACCTGTTGGTGTAACAGTATGATAAGGCCCAAACTAATCGGCCCTATCAATATACAAAAGGAGTAGGTCTCCTGAGAAAGCCAATATGGTATCGTCTCTGCAAGCACAGGAATATACAACAGAACGATCAAAGCCGCTACGAGCCAAGCAGTGGCCGGCCAAGCTCGAAGATCCTCTAAAATGGGCGCCAGCCACGACATAGCAGTGGGAGATTGTGGATGGATGGCTTGACCCAGGTCCTCTGGAACCCCTGCGTTATTACTGCTCATTGAGGGTTAGTCCTATTTGTAAGTATTGCTTTATCACGGTCATTAAAATAATTATCGATTATCGACATCATTTTTGAGCGAAATACCGATGTGTCAAACTGCTGAGCATGCGAGCGAATTAACTGGGGATTAAACCTTGTGCATTCAAGCGTCACCATAGCTTCGCACAGCGAATCAACTGTCTGTTCTCCAAAAAGTATTCCCGATATTCCATCCCGCTGAGAGTCGAGGGCACCGCCGGCACCGTATGCAATTACCGGTCTTCCGCAGGCGTTGGCTTCAACGGGTGAGATGCCAAAGTCTTCCTGGCCAGGCATAATATACGCCTTGCATTCGGCCATCAACTTCGTCAACTGACCATCGGGTACACGTCCCAAAAACTCCACAGTGGGACCAGCGAGAGACCTAAGGTATTCGTCCTGTCTCCCACTCCCCACAACCTTCAGTGGACGTTTTAGGGTATTGCATGCCTGTATGGCAAGATCCAGGCGCTTATAAGGAGCAAATCGCGCTGCCACCAAGTAGTATTCACCCACGGTATCTGAAATGTTGAAACGAGTAGTGTCAACGGGTGGATAGATGATGTCACAACTTCTACGATAGTACTTCTGTATGCGGTCTGCCACAATGGACGAATTTGCAATATGCATATCGACTCGCAGCTGAGCAACTGCATCCCACGTTCTAAGTTTATGCAGTGTTGGAGCGAGTAGAGTACGCAGAACTGTTGGCATGTTTTCGCGCTCAAGGTAAGCATGGTGCATCCAGCCATACCTCATAGGCGTGTGAACATAGCAGAGGTGAAGCGAGTCGGGTCGTGTAATTACACCCTTGGCGAACGCCGAGGAAGAGCTTATCACGAGGTCATACTCAGACATATCAAACGACTCAAATGCAAGCGGGTAGAGTGGCAGGGCAACGCGATGCGAGATTTTCTTTAGCGGAAGCTTCTGCATGAAACTGGTTCGAATATCCCAGCTTCTCATTGCGGCCGGCATGATTTCGGGTGAGTAAACGGACGTATAGATAGGGGCCTCCGGGAACATGGAATGGAATTCTTCCACCACCTTCTCTGCCCCACCGTTCTGCACCAGAAAATCGTGTGCTATCGCAACTTTCATACAGATCTCCAATTTGCAGGCCGCGTACAACAGGCGGCCTGCAAATTACGGCTACGGTCTAGTAGTGGCCAGTTACCAGTCTGGCGGCTCCATCCAGTAGGTTCAATCCCGTAAGGGCGCCTAGTACGTCGGAGAGACCGAACTTATGGCCCCTCTTCGGAACGAAGATGACTTCACCCGGCTCCAGCAGAATATTCCCCTTGCCATCGCCCTTTTCGATGGCCTGGATGTTCACATACTGAACGCTATATAGCTTCTTGTTACCGCTTACTTTCACGACGCGGATATTGGAAAGGTCAGCATCGTGCGATGGCCCCATCTGAGTCAGCGCATCTAGCAAGTGGTCACCTGGCTTAAGGTTGTAGTAACCAATGCGATTAACCTCACCAAGGAAGTACACTCTGTCCTTAACCTTAGGTATGAAGATACTATCGCCGGGCTGCAAAGTTACGTTATTGGCCAGATTATTCTCATGGTAGACGCCGTAAAGACTTAGTGGCCTTGTTTTACCGTCATGTGTTAGAGTGGCGTCCTGCAAGTCTGCCTTTTCACGATCAAAGTTTCCTGCGTCCGCAATAGCCTCCATTACGGTCATCTGCTCGTGATACTTGTAGGCACCAGGATTGATCACCTCACCGGTAACCTCCACCATCGAATGCCGCACGGGGAGGTACACATTATCGCCCTCCTGCAGCAGTATATTATCGGGAGATTGTGCCTTGTCTTCAGGATGGCTAAGGTCTAAAGTAACGGACTGCCCGTTGGCGTGCGTAACAACAACACGGGAGAGGTCAATGGTTCGCTGATCCCCACCTAAACGCGCCAAGGCATCAATAATATGAAGGCCAACTTGAGGATTGAGATTTCCACTTAGCGCCCCGTAGAAGGAGATAGGATGCTGGCTGCGCTTTTGAACAAGCGTTACCGTGAAGTCTGGATTCACAACGAAATTGCTGTACTCGTGCTGCAGCAGCTTTGCAAGCTCATTAGTTGTCATGCCAACTACGCTAATGCGCTTGTTGATGAGTATAGGTGAAATAGTGCCGTCTGGAGGTATCACCATCTGCGCGGCATCAAACTGCGGAAAGCCAATGGATGTGATGGATATCACGTCACCAGGGGCTAATTGATACGGGCCAGCCTGGACGAGCGAGTCTGGTGGTAGATTTGTCGACGTCGTAGCAACGGGAGTAGCCGGCGCATTGGGAGTTGGCGCTGGCGTTGTCGTTTTGGGTTGTTGAGCGGCCACAGAACCGCCAATAACGCTGAGCAAAGCAAGTGCTGCGAACCATTTCATATATTACTGCCTCCAACTAGCCGCGCGAACCACAATAGCTGCGCGGCTGGCAAAATCAAACTAATTACGATGACTGGGCGTTTTCTGCGGATGCTTCAGCCTGTGCGGGGGCGGCTCCAAGCGCCTTCAATTTAAGGTTCTGGCCAGCGTAGCTTCCGTTGCTGCCATGGCCTGAGTAGTAGGTTGTGTACGACTTATTCGGCTCATCCGGCGATCTGTTAATGAAGTACACCATCTTAGCCGGATCCGCAGCTCGCAGCGCAGCAGTGGTTTCCAACGTAGTTGGCTGATCAGCCATGTCAAGGCTTACCACTTGCAAAATACAATCAGCTAGGGGAGCAAGCACCAGCGCATCCGCAACAAGTGAACAGGGCGGCGTATCTATAAAGATGATGTCCGCCTCGGCTCGCAACGCTTCCAAGATAGTAGCCATCGCCGGCCGCGCGATGAGATCGGACGGATTGACCGATGGGATCCCACTGTAAAGAAGGGTAAGGTTATCCTGATCCGCACTAACCAATACATCGTCTAGGCTCATGGTGCCAGACAACACCTCTGCCAAACCGGCGCGCTCATCCGTTCCAAACATTCCGTTCAACGAGGGGCGGCGCATGTCAGCCTCAATAAGGATCACCCGTTTACCAGCTCTTGCGGAGGACTTGGCAAGGGCAGCCGCTGTGACAGACTTGCCCTCCCCTGGCAGTGCGCTAGTCACCATTACAACGTGACTACCCTGACCTAAATTACGCAGTGCTAGAGCCAAATTCGCACGAGCCAGGCTGTAAGACTCCGCTACGCGCCCTGTGCCGCTGCCTTCGAGTATCCCGCGAATCTGCTGTGGGTTCACCCTAGGCAGTGCACCAATAACCGCGCCTGGCAACAGCCCCCTGGCATGTGTGGTGTTGCGAAGCCGCTGATCGGTCTGTTCTAGCAGGACGACCGTGGCAAGACCCAAAATGAGACCAATGACACCGCCAAACGCTAGGTTAGTATAAACGTTGGGATGCGATGGCGCATCGGGGAGCGCCGCCTTTTGAGCGATCTCGACATTAAGTCGCGCACCAATCGTGCTTATTGCCGTTGCCATCACCTGCTGCTGCAACTGCTCGTAAAACTTCTGCTTGGCCTCCGCCGTAGTGACGAGTTGCTGGTATTTGCGCTCAATTGCCGGTAAACCCTTAAGGGCACGGTTCAACCTGTCCCTATCGTCAGTGGCAGATGCAAGCTGCGTTTGTGTCGCAATGAGCGTGTTCTGCGCAGTGAGTAGATTATCAGCCAAGCTGCTCTGCTGAGATAGTGTGGGGCGATTGCCCGCTATATTAGCAGTGAGCATACCGGCAATCTTAGCCTTGAGCTGCTGCAGGTGCTCCTTACGTTGAGGCATACCAGGGTAGTTTGGCAATAGCTTAAGGCGGTCCTGGTTATATGCTTCCAACTCGGTTTCGTATTGTGCCTGAAGACTAGCAAGCACCTGGTCATCACGCACGGATTTGCTGGCAAGAATGGACTTATCCGCGGCGCGCACCTGGTTTTCAAGGCTGGTCACCTGCGCCTGCTGGGAAGCTACCTGAGCTTTCAGCTGCATCACGTTTGCCGTCGCAGACTCAAACTGACTAACCTGTGCTTCGCTCATAGCCTTTACTGCGGCAATATTGTGGCTCTCTTTAAAATTTTGGACAGCCAGATTGGCAGCAAGAAGCTCTAGGTGAACGGCAGCAAGGCGCTGCTTTAGGTCATGGGCGTTCTGGTTCAAATTCTCATGAACGATTTCCTTATTCCACGACATAAAAGCGTTACACACACCGTTGGCCAACTGTTGAGCACCCGCTGGACTTGGCCAATCAACCTTGACCTTAATTAGATTGCTCTCTTGAGGATTTTCAACGGTCATTGCATCCAAGAGATTGTCAGGGGTGAGATTGGCAAACTGAAAGGGAGCACCAGTGGTGTTCGCTTGGTTGCGAAGCCAGTCTATCGTGCGTTGCGCCATGTACTGCGATTTAAGCATCTGCATTTCGGTCGCCGACTGCGATTCAGATGCAGTTGTACCAGTAGTATCGTTCGACGCATTTGAAGTGACCAACATGGCCGTCGCAGTCCACAACTTTTGTGTCTTCTTGGTAACCACTAAAGCTATGCCCACGGTAATCGCCATGATGAGTATAACCACCCAACCTCTCCGCAACACCAGACGCATTACATCTCGCGTGCCAATAGAAGCGGAAGGTTCGATAGACGGATATGAACTCATAGTGATACTTTTACCCCTGTTTTTGCAAACGCCGATACAACAATGTACATCGGCCGCATGATACTGCCTGTGCGACCGTTTAAAATAAATTAACGGCCTGTACGACTTGCCTCAACAGATAAGTGACTGCAAATTCCGTGCCAAGCTAGAAATTTAGCATGCCTCAACCTCGAATGCAATTGTCGGCTTTAATAGAGCGGATTCTCATGATAATAATACGGTGCTTGGCTAGTATTAATCCTTAGAAAAGTCCTACACTCTCTGCGGCGCGTTTGAACGCACCTAGAGCATCTACCAGATCTTCGCGGGAATGCATTGCCGACGGCATGGTGCGAATTCGAGCCTTGCCTGCTGCAACCGTAGGGTACACAATCGCCAGCGCTAAAACGCCTTCGTTGAGAAGTGCTCGCTGAAACTTCATTGCGGTCGCCTCATCCCCTATCATTACTGGTGTGATTGGTGTTTCAGATACGCCAGTGTCAAAGCCCAGGCCTTTCAGACCACTCTTCCAGAATGCGGCGTTCTCCCAAAGCTTGTCCGTGAGCGAGGTATCTTTCTCCATGAGTTCGATGGCAGCCATTATAGCTGCAACGACCGGTGCGGGTTGTGCAGTACTAAACAGGAAAGGACGGGCGCGTTGGGTTAGCCAATCGATCAACGCTCTGCTGCCGGCAATGTAGCCACCCATTACACCTACTGCCTTAGACAATGTTCCCAGTTGAATGTCCACGTCCTCGTGCACTCCAAAGTGATAGGCAGTCCCGCGGCCGCCACCCATAACTCCGGAACCGTGGGCGTCATCCACCATCACCGCAGCGTCATATGCTTTCGCCAGCTTAACCATATCCGGCAAGGGGGCTATATCCCCGTCCATACTGAAAACCCCATCTGTGATGATGAGCCTCTTGGCGGCAGCCGCGGAGGCTTTCAATCCCTCTTCCAACGAGGACAAATCGCAATGCTTGTAAATCTTTCGCTGCGCTTTGGAAAGCCTAACTCCATCAATTATGGAGGCGTGATTAAGTTCGTCGGTTAGGATGACATCATTTTCATCGGTAATCGTCGGTATGACACCCGCATTAGAGGTGAAACCAGATTGGAAAACAAGCGACGCCTCTGTGTGCTTGAAAGCCGCAAGTTGCTTTTCTAGATCGACGTGTATCTGCAACGTTCCAGTTATTGGGCGTACCGCACCCGCGCCCGCACCCCATTTGCCAGCAGCTTCACAGGCAGCAGCAACAAGTTTGGGATGGTTTGCCAGGCCAAGGTAGTTATTGGAGGCTAGGTTAATGATGCCGGGTCTACCTGCAATAGTAATACGATTGTTACAGGGCCCTTCCAGGACAAGCTGTTCCTTGTAGAGGCTTTGTTCCTTAAGTTTGTCTATCTGGCTGGTGAGCCATCCGTTAAGTGTCGCGTTCAATCCCCGCACCTCCTACAAGGTCATGTGTTGCAACACATTATAGCACTGCGCACTAACCTGCCTCGTTGACGGGTTCGTTTGGCATGGGGTAATCTGTCAAAATAGATTGGCAAAAAACGCCGGGAGATACACCACTTGCGCTGTCTTACAAATCACGATTTGGTATGGCTAAACGCCGCCATTGTGGGAAAATCACAAGACTACGATTACTTCGCCGTAGAGAACTCCACGGCGGGGCAGTACGTTTACGGCAAAAACAACGATATTGTCGTTTCTGCGGCCACGCTATATGAGCGGTTGATGAAGGTGCTGCCGTTTGCCCGGGGCAATCGAAGAACTGCATTTGTAGCTATGGTTGCAATGCTCGCGGCCAATGGCTGGCAACTGTCAGAAGAAGCCACGACAGTGTTGACGGCTCTCGCTAACCTGGAAAACCATACTACTGAAGCGAGATTAGTACTTGAACCTTTGGCATCACCGATTGCGCCTACAGCGGGCCTGACATCCTACGGCATGCGTCAGATTGCCGCGTGGTGCATGAAGCGTCATGAACAGGCACTCAACCTATTGGCGTCTGCAGATTGAACACGAGGTCATTAAGGATAGCAGCAGTTGGCTGCACTGATGTCGCCAGGCTCGCGGCATGGGCCCGCCTACCTAACGTCACCGTGGCAGCAGTTTGCGATGCCGCAGGGCCACTGGCAGCACGCACGGCCGCGCTATTTGGCGATTGTTCAGCATTCACAACGGTAGATGATCTCGTGGCTGCAGGTACCTACGACATCGTAGACATTTCCTTGCCCGCATCACAACAGTTCGAGGTTTCGGCCAGGTGCGTCAAGAGTGGTCTCAATGTTCTATGCGCAGTGCCCTTCACAGGTAGCATGGCCTTGGCGCAGCTTATTGGCAAAGCCGCAGCCATCAATGAACGGCTGTTTGTTCCCTCATTTCCACTCAGGTTTCATCCCCTCGTGCAGGCGCTGAAGCAGGCCATTCTTGATGATGAACTCGGTGCAGTGGCACTGGTGGAAATCTTCTTGAGCGCAAGCCGACCGGCATCGCCTCCTGCGCTCGGCGCATCGCTGGTCTCGAATATCCAAGGGGTAGACCTCGCGCGCTATTTTGCCGGTGACCTGGAACTGTTACACGGGACAAAACGCATAACTGACCCTACCTGGGAGGTGGATGACACATCTGCGCTCTTGCTGGAGTCTCACACTGGCATCGTCACCGTTACATCCCGCTGGGCTAGAGATACCTGTGGAAACCGGATAACGGTATCGGGCTCAGCAGGTACCGCTGTCGTTGATCTTGACGCATCAGTCATGCGATACTCTACTGCATCGTGGCCGGAATGGCGAACGGCCCATGCTTCCGACGCGAGACCGCTATGGGAGATGACCACTCAATTTGCTGACGCGCTAGCGGCAAATCGAGAGCTACCGGTCTCTTTTAACGATGGCTATCAAGCCCTAAAGTTATGTAATTATTAATTTTTAAGTCCAATTCTCTGATTTTGGGAACTGAATCATTAGCTTCTCTGTTTGTATCTTGTGAGCATTTCTGAAAAATCACGGGTGAAGCTCAGCACATAAAGGTGTGAGGAGGCAGATCCAATGGGGGGGTTCCCTGGAAGCCGGACAAATGCGGCTCCCGCGGTGACAACTTTTGTTACTATTGGTTGGGGAATAGTTTCAGCTTTTACAATGTTTAGGGCGCTGTTTTTTGAACATTCTATTGCACTCGCCTTGGCATACATCATTGTTCTATTAGTGGTTTGGGCAGCACTTGGACGGAAACGGTGGGGAAGGTTAGCTCTACTCGGAATGAGTGTGGCAGTACCTCTAACTTTTGCTGTTTGCCTAGCCTATTTCGCTTATATACTCGGGCATGGAGTAGATCCGTTCATCAGCACGAGCAGCTCAGCAAGATGGATTACGAGCTTCTGTTGTGGGCCAACTCCAGCGGTAGGCCTCATTGTCGTATCCCTACTCGCCGGTCTGTGGCTGCAACATCCCGCTGCAGCAGCGGAATATAATCAAGGCAAGCATCGTAACCTGGCGTCGTCGCAGCGCGGTATTGCCGCGTTCTTCGTGGGACTTTGGCTAATATTAGTCTACAGTGGATCGCTAGGCGCGAAGCCTCTGCCTCAGCCGCGTCGGCTCGCAGCCCGCACAACACATAGAATACGATTACTGGCTGTCTCGGTTAAGCGGTAGGCGTTCTGTGTGGCATAATCCAACGACATCGGTCTATCGGTAATGGAGATGCACGAGGTTAACCCAATGTCCCTAAGCGCATCCTCGGCATCTCTGTCTACCTTACCACCCAAGGCGATTATCGGCAATCCTAATTTCGCTCCCCTTCGGGCGACCGCAGCGACGATCTTTCCCCTTATGGTCTGCCCGTCGATGCTGCCTTCTCCTGTTAGCACAACGTCGCACTCGCTACAGTACTGATCAAAATGGAGCACGTTCAGCATTAATTCTGAGCCTGGCAAAAGCGTAGCCGAGCAGAACGATGCCAATGCAGCCCCCAATCCGCCAGCTGCGCCCCCTCCTGGCACCAATTCAGCCGGCAAGTCATTAACGAGAGGCATTAACCTGGCAAATGTCGACAAGCCATTTTCAAGCACCGCTACATCGTCATGAGAGGCTCCTTTCTGGGGCGCATATACGCTGGCTGCCCCGTTTGGCCCAAGTAAGGGGTTATCAACATCGCACGCTGCTTCGATTTTAATCTCGCTTGCAAGAGCCCACCCAGAGGTATCTATCTTGTCTACGTCGGCTAGCGCCGATCCTCCCTCGCCTATTTCCTTCCCCTTACGATTAAAAAACTGAATGCCCAGTGCCCGCAGCATACCGGCTCCGGCATCCGTTGTAGCACTACCCCCTAAACCAACAATAATATGCTTACAACCTACTTTAACCGCCTCCAAAATCAATTCGCCAACGCCGCGCGTAGTGGCGGTGAGCGGCGCGAGTGGATACGCGGATGCGAGATGCAACCCGGCACATTCCGCCATCTCAATAATTGCCGTTCCGGATTGGGTCACTGCCCAATTTGCTTTTACCGGCTGCAGGTTCGGCCCGGATACCATAGAACTACGCAACTCACCGCCAGTGGCTGCGATCATGGATTTAAGAAAACCCTCACCACCGTCGGACAGCGGAAGCGTAACAGTCTCAAAGCCTGCCCGCGAAGCGCCAGCTGCCATGGCTGCGCATGCCTCCTCGGCGCTGAGCGAACCCTTAAAGCTGTTTGCACAGCAAAGTACTTTCACAAAGAGATTCCTCCATAATGTGCGGTGCCTATAATCGCTCACCATTACCGATCATATAGGGCATTTATTCTACCGGACTGCTCATCGCTCAGTATACCGGGATGCCACCTTGGTAAGGGTTTCGTATTGTTGTGTAGGTAAACGCTTTACAGTTGACCCGCAGTGTAAGTTGACGCCCGCTATGGCAGCGGCTATAATGGAACTGGAGGTGTATTTCTTGTTAACTGAAGAACAGGTCCGTAATATTTTCATAGAGACCGATGCATTACGACAGGGTCATTTCCTGCTGTCGTCGGGTAAGCACAGCAACGAGTACTGGGAAAAATTCTGGGTACTTCAACATCCTAGACTGGTGACGCAACTCTGTACTGAAATCGCCAGACGCTTCGAAGGTACCGAAATTCAGGCAGTAATGGGTCCAACCACGGGTGGCATTCTACTGGCCTTCGAAACAGCTCGTATTTTGGGTACACGGGCGCTATATGCCGAAAAAGAGGGCGGTACACGGGCACTAAGACGCGGGCTTAAACTGGAACGCGGTACGCCCATCCTCATTGTTGATGATGTGATGACAACAGGCGGTGCTACACGAGAGTGTCTTGAGCTTGCAGAACGGCACGGTGCTAAAGTTCAGGGCGTTGCGATTTTGGTCGACCGCAGCGGCGGAACTGTAGACCTGGGTATAAGGACCGAGTCGCTGCTCAACGTTAAGGCTGCGGTCTATGAACCTGCACAATGCCCACTATGCGAAAGCGATTTGCCTCTCATTTCTCCCGGTACCACACATGACCGTTAGTCCGACGAGCCTGCGAGCGGCATTAGTAGTCTGTGCGCTGGTGAGTTTAGGTGTCCACGCCGAGGGCGTCGCAAAATCTCCGAGCGAAAAGCCAGGCCCGATCTTGTTGCACCTAGAGCGCGATCAGTGCCCGGTACGGCTGGGCGGGGTCTTTTTGTGGGGCTTGGGTGACCACTCCAACGCTCTGTATGATTCAGCCACAAACAGCGAAAAGCTCTCCAAATCCAATAGACAGTGGATTGCGGAAAACTGTGATGTTACCGCCATTCCGTCGGTGTGCCTCTCAACCGCAGACTATCCGTGGATCGTAACGAAGTACCCAGCATTCACCGGTTTGATTTACCTTTACGCCTCCTGTCTTTATAGCAAACCACGCTTTGGCAGCGCAGGTACCTACACTCCTTCCATGGCCAAGTTTACGCTTAGAACATCCGATGGAAGGGAAGTTCCGTACCCAGACGCGAATGGGCATTGGATGGATTTTGGGAGCCGGCGGTGGGCTACATACTGGAAACAGGAGGCGGCCTCTCAGTGCGCAAAATTCGGAGCACAAGGCACTGTAGTCGCTGAACTCCCGGTCAATAACACGTTCGTGCAAATACCCAAGCAATATGCCAAGTTCAACGAGCGTGCCGATGCAACTACTCGCTGGCTTGAGGCTGCTCACGACCCTATGCGCACACTTCTTGTTCCAGCTGCACTAGACTTTGAGAGACCTGCTGATACTGCACCATTACCGCCCGCTATTATGGAACCACATCTGCAGGGGACTTTGTGGGACGAGTACTACCCACTGATTGACGGGGCTTGGCTCGAGGGATTCGTCCGGCCCTACTGGAATGACGAGCCACTTAATTCGCGCCAGTGGGAAATACAGTTAGAGGCCATGGACAGATATGCAGAAGCTGGGCAGGTGTTTATAGCTATGGCTGCATATAAAAACGCCAATGAATTAGAGAGTGACTTAGCCTCCTACCTGCTAGTTGTACATCACCAGGGTAGAGCAGTATTCCAGCCAATGCCGCTTACTATTAAAGGTCATCCGGATGCTGGGTACAGCCTGACTATTATGCGAGAGCAGGTAAAGCTATATCCTGGGTACTTCAATGTTCCACTTGGCAGACCCGTGCAGACTCGACACATGGTTCCTGACGGTAAGTTGAACGTATGGGTACGCAAATTTCAACATGGAGTGGTCTATTTCAACTCGGCAGACTCTGGTTCCCTTACGGTGAACCTGGGCGCACCAATGAGAAGAATGAATGGCTCCCTAACCAGACGTGTCCTACTACCGCCAATGACGGGCGCGGTCCTACTCTACTCCTCCGGGCCTCTGGCCGCAGAATAGAGCTATTTGGCGTGAACTGTACCCAAAACGTGAAGAGGGGTCCCACCCGCGTGGGACCCCTCTGGTTCGCTTTTTTGCAGCTACTATCCGCACTCAAACTTAGCTGCGGAGACGTTCGCGGTATACGGCTGAGTATTTAATGCGCGGTTACGTCGCGCGTTGCGTTTCGTACGTTGGGCCATTTAGCCAGGTCACGCTACGCAGTACACCCACTACTCAGCGGTATTATGCCTCGTCATATAGTCCGGTGGCGTCATTCACAAACTCCTTCGAGAGAACCTGACCACAATACCAAACCATAAGGTGGTAACATACTATGTGTCTTCCTCCCTCCTCAGAAATTTCGTCCGACCTGTCACCCAGAGGCTGCCTAACAAACACACCTACCTGGCAGTCCTTCGCGTGATTGTTGCGGTACACCAAACCGAACACCACACCAACCCGAACTACCGCTTACAACCACTCGGTTATTCCATGTTTTACTGTGTGTCTGCACTTATATTGACGACTCCTTGCGGCGCATAAGTTCCCGCAAAATAAGGAGATTTTTTGTACATCTACTGCCATCTCCATGCTATGGTTACTCTGGTTTATACAGGGTAAAGAATAAAATTAACCCTGGTATAATATAGTTATAAACTAGCGTATAGATTGATGGTTACTGTTAATTGAATCTATTCATAAACGTCGGTATAGCTTAAAGCAAGGTTAGGTTAAATGGCAACTCCTTCTGTTGAGGATTATCTCAAGGCAATTTATAAGGTCGAACTCGAAGCTGATGCGGTCACCGCCCAGGACATTGCCGCAAAACTTCAGGTCTCTGCAGCAGCGGTTAGTAAGATGCTAAAGCGACTTCAGGAGTTGAGGCTCGTTGACCATACACCCTATCAGAATATCACCCTAACTTCAAGTGGTCGTAAGATGGCACTGGAGATTGTGCGACACCACCGGCTGCTAGAGTTGTACCTAGTAGAGGCATTGGGATACAGCTGGGATGAAGTACATGTGGAAGCCGAACGGCTGGAACATCATATTAGTGAAGAATTTGAACAGAGAATTGACACATTAATGGGCCATCCCACTCGTTGTCCTCATGGCGATCCAATACCCGACAAGGAAGGAAATGTCGCCTCCATCACGCGCTCGACGCTTGCCACCGAATCACCTGGACGGCTCGTGGTAAGTCGCGTGAGCGATGCCGATGCTTCACTTCTCCGCTTTCTGAAAAACGAAGGATTGTTTCCAGGTACTGATATCGAGTTAATCGAGCAGGAACCGTTTGGTGGCGCATTTTTAGTACGCTTGGAAGATCGCATCGTCCGCATTGCTCCCGATGCAGCAAGGCAGATATTTGTCGAGCCTGCAGAGGTGTCACGATGAGTAACAGCCAGCGCGATCAGTCGGAGTTGCTGCTCCAAACGCCCGAAGGGCACACTTTGAGCCTTGCCGACGTTCATGGCACAATAAGTGTGCATAATTCGGGGACGTTTTTTAAGCGATTGTTGTCCTTCGTAGGGCCAGGGTATCTTATTGCGGTTGGTTACATGGACCCTGGGAACTGGGCCACAGACATCGCAGGAGGAGCGCAGTACGGGTACCTGCTGCTCTCTGTTGTAATGATGTCTAGCCTTCTAGCAATCTTTCTGCAGGCACTCTCCGCAAGATTGGGTATCGCAGCTCGTCGTGACCTGGCACAGTGCTGCGCACAAGCGTATTCAAAGCCAATACGTAAGTTTCTATGGATTTCAGCAGAAATTGGGATTGTTGCCTGCGATATTGCTGAAGTTTTAGGCGCAGCAATTGCGCTCAATCTCTTATTTCACATTCCGCTAATCGTGGGTGTCGTAATCACCTCACTGGATGTGTTACTTGTACTGGCGCTTCAAAACCGAGGTTTCCGCTGGATTGAGGGTCTTGTCATACTGCTTATTGGTGTGATGGTCGTTGCCTTTTCAGCGGAGATCTTCATGGCTCACCCTGCTTTAGGGCAGGTGATTGCGGGCTTTATGCCCCACTGGCAGATTGTAAGGAACAGCGCCATACTCTATCTTGCACTCTCCATACTAGGTGCTACGGTAATGCCGCACAATCTGTACCTACATTCTGCACTGGTGCAAACTCGAAAGGTAGAGGATTCTGATCAGGCGCGTAAGGACGCGGCGCGCATGGTTGGCGCGGATAACTTCATTGCACTTATGATTGCTCTCTTCGTGAATGCGGCCATCTTAGCGCTTGCTGCTGCCACCTTCTATCCCGGTCACAAAGACATCGGTGACATACAGTCTGCCTTTAAGATGCTCACACCTATCTTGGGAACATCACTTGCTGCCCCACTATTCGCCGTAGCATTACTTGCCAGCGGCCAAAATTCGACGCTGACGGGCACTTTGGCAGGACAGGTAATTCTGGAAGGTTTCACTTCCTTTCACATCGCGCCCTGGTTGCGAAGGCTTATCTCCCGTCTGCTAGCAATCGTGCCGGCCATCGTTGCGATTGCACTATGGCAAAGCGATGGTTTAGACAAATTGCTCATATTCAGCCAGGTTGTGTTGAGCATTCAACTGCCGATGGCCCTCATTCCTCTGGTTCAATTCACAGGCGACAAAAAAATCATGGGTCCGCTGGTAGTAAATGACTGGGTGAAATATGCTGGGTGGTTAACTGCAATAGTCATTACTGGTCTGGACGTCTACATGGTGATCACATCTCTGTAACCAAGAGGTTGGCGACTACCTGCATAGTATCAAACAAAAGCACGATGTCGCTACATAGGGCGACATCGTGCTTTCAATTCCGAAAGATGGGTCGTATAGGACTTGAACCTATGGCCCGCTGATTAAGAGTCAGCTGCTCTACCAACTGAGCTAACGACCCGCAACATCGATCAATTTTACCCTGATGAACCACCTATCGTCAAGGTAGTCCGCGCGGCATTTAATGATGTCGTTGGTCGTTGCGATGCAGCAAACTGTATCGCTTGCGTATGACTAAGTCCAGTACTGGCACGGATATTGTGAGACATCCACCGATTTATCAGGATCCGCGGTCTCTTACCCTTGGAGTGCACGGTAGTAGCTGGCTGTCTCCACAATACACTCACCATCCGGACTACCCCTGGCTACTCAGCCGGCTTTTCGCCCACTTGGTCAAGGCGGCGCTTCGCCTCCGCATAGATGTCGGCAGAGAGCGGCCCGCGTTCGCTTATTGCGATGTTCTCGTGAAGGTGCTCGGGAATTAGCGTACCTACAATTGTAGTGTGAATATGCGGGTGGGAGAGCAGGAACCGCAGAAGGAAAGCCGTTCGGCTTTCACCTTCGCTGCGAAGCTCATCGAGCTTTGCGCGCTCAAAGGCCGCCCATCTGTCCGTACTACCCAAACCAGAACCTGGCTCACCGCGTGCCACTCCACCTCGATCAATTACTCCTGCCCCCGCGGTTGCGGCTTTCGTTATCACGTCCTCGTGGGCACGCTCAAGAGCCGAATACGGAATCTGGAAGGTGTCAAAAATTCCCGATTTAATGTACGTATCAATATGGGGAAGTGTGGAAGAAATACCAATCCAGCGCACCTTGCCCGCCGACTTCATTTCCTTCAGAACATCCGCAAGGTCTCCACTCTCAAACTGTTCGACGGTAGGGTTGTGAAGTTGCATTATATCAATGTAATCAGTCTTGAGGCGTGTAAGGCTCTCGTTCAGACCACGAAGGAGATTTTCTCTGGTCCACACGTGCGGCGTGTCATCCGTCGTCTCATCTCTACGAACGACGGTGCAACCACATTTAGTGGCTAGGTAGTATTCACTTCGCCGGTGTGAAATATACTTACCTATGAACTCCTCGCTGCGGCCATAGTCGTTTGAAGTGTCTATAAAATTAATGCCAGAATCAAGCACTGCATTGAGGATCGTTTCCGCTTGACCGTCGGTCACAGGTCGCCCACCCCATATGCGGCTACCTCTTATCTCCATAGCACCGTAACCCAGGCGGGACACCATGAGCCCTGTACGACCGAGCTGACTTTCCTGTAATTTCATAACGGGCGTCTCCTTTGGCGCATCACGATCACCACATTCTACTCGAGTGGCCGAGCAACAATGGGTGACGCAAATAAAAACAGAGGCAGAAACTTCATCAGTTTTGCCTCTGTGTTGATTTATTCTTCTTTAATTAGACGAGGGATTGACCCGAGATCTTCTAGTGCATGATGAAAATCACGCATTTCGGTTATAGTGATTGGCCCGAGCGTTTGGAACGCGAGCCTCTCTGGCTCTGAGGAGTCAAAGGTCACCTCACTTAGAAGGTTATCGGACCACTCATCTTGGCGAACAAACATCTCGCCTAGTTTCTTGCAGTTGGAACAACGGTAACGCAGATAAATATAACTGGGTCCGAACTGTCGTTCGTAATACCGTTGCCTCATAACGTCGCGCTGCAGAATACGACGACCACACTGGCACTTCAGGCTGGTCTTCATTCCGTCTTCACCTCCGACCGCGGCACCTAGCTACGCTGTCCGTAAGCCTGTGCAATGCGACCCTATCGCGGAATGGGAGGAAACTAATTCCGCGGGCTTTGCAGCCGACCCGGCTTACAGGTATTATACCACGTTGCACCAAAAATCGTTGCAATATGACGACTTCCTCCTTCTAATCCTGCCCAATTCAACCAATAGGGCATCACGATGGTAAACTGATAATGTGCCATCGTTAATTCTCCCGTGGCATGAAGTTTCAAGGATAGGCTGATGAATTCCGAACATTCTCTGTTAAATGTCGCTGTTGTTGGTGCGTCCGGATATGGTGGTGGTGAACTACTTCGGCTGTTACTCGCGCACCCCCGCGTTAAGTTGAGTTGTGCCGTGTCTCAAACCTATGCAGAACAGCCACTTTACCACGCGTGGCCCGGCTTGGCACACGTTACCAAGATGACGTTTTCTCGCGAACTTGGTGACGCGAGCTACGATGTTGTATTTCTGGCTCAAGAAAACGGAAAGGCGATGAAAGATGCGGCGGCGCTATTGTCTCGCGGCTGCAAAGTAATAGATCTATCGGCAGATTTCCGATTTAAAAACAGTGACGTGTATGCCCAGTGGTATTCTAAGCATTCATCACCGGAACTTGCTGCGGAGGCGGTATACGGCCTACCGGAGCTTTTTCGGGAGGACATTCGCGGTGCGCGTCTAGTTGGCAACCCTGGATGCTATCCTACTGCTTCCATTCTTGCACTTGCGCCTTTACTGAAGACCAGCACAATCGACACCTCATCTATTATCATTGACGCCAAATCTGGTGTATCTGGTGCAGGCAGGGCGAAATTCGGCTTAGACTATCATTATCCCGAGGTCGAAAGCAGCGTTTCCGCCTACAAAATTGCCGGAACTCACCGGCATACACCTGAAATTGAGAATGTTTTGAGTTCGCAGTGCGGCGCGCAGATAACTCTCTCATTCACCCCTCACCTTATGCCGATGTCACGAGGAATTCTTGCAACCTGTTACGGCAAACTAACTCGCTCACTAGATACCCGGGAACTACTTGACCTCTATACCGAAGAGTATGCCGACGACCCGTTTGTAGTCGTGTGCTCGGATAGACTCCCGGCAACCAAACACGTGTTGGGTACAAATGCGTGCCATATCGGCTTAAGTGTTGATACTCGTACTTCTAGAGTTACGATTGTTTCAGTAATCGATAATCTTACTAAAGGCGCTGCTGGTCAGGCTATTCAGAACATGAATCTTATGACCGGACTTGATGAGACAGAAGGGTTGCTTGGTGGCGGTTTGTGGCCGTAAGCCTAGGAAGTTGACGTATCTAATAGAGTGCGGATCGTATCCGACAGGTCACTTGGAAGGTATGGCTTAAGCAGCGTCGGAATTCCCTCAAGAATGCTGTCGTCGCTATCTGCATTGTAACCGGTTGTGATGAGTATGCGCAACCGAGGATCTATTCTCAGCAGGGCAGCAATTAGATCGCGGCCTCCCATTTCCGGCATTACCATATCGGTAACCACCAGCGATATTTTACCAGTGTGCTGTAAAAACCGTTCTACAGCCTCCTTACCGTTTGCCGCGTCTATCACACGGTAACCGCGGGTTCGTAACGCTCGAACTGCCAGATCGCGCACCAGTGGTTCGTCCTCGACAACCAAAATAGTCTCGGAGCCTGGCCGCGGGGCTTTCGTTGCAGAGGCTTCGGCAACGGAGGGGTTGTCAGCAGCCATGGGTAGTTGAATACGAAAGGTCGCACCAGGTTTCTCGTCATTTTCATAACGGATCTGGCCGCCCATCTGCATGATCAAACCATAACTAGTAGCCAATCCCAAGCCTGTACCTTCCCCCACAACTTTGGTGGTAAAAAACGGTTCAAAGAGATGCTCTACTGCCTCAGAGCTTAGGCCCGGGCCAGTGTCATGAACGACTAGTTCGACCCATCGATCGTTCGGATCACCCGGTGCGTCCTCGGCTCCCATGGGTCGTTCAATTACGCTTGTAGAAATAAAAATCGTACCGCCGTTGGGCATGGCGTCACGTGAGTTAATGGCGAGATTGACAAGTATCTGGGTCAGTTGGGTACTGTCTCCCAGGACCATTGTCACGGCAGGATCCAGACTGGTGACCAGCTCAATGTGCTCTCCAATTAGCCTTCTCAACATGTCAATCGTGTCGGCAATAACCGCGTTCAGGTTGACGTGGCTAATCGAAACCGTAGTTTGCCGCGCAAATGCTAAAAGGCGCGCGGTAAGCGTGCCAGCCCGCTCTGCCGCACTCATGGCCCGATCTAAATGCTTCTGAACAACCGCGTTGTCTCGTACCTCGTCCATCGCAAGTTCTGTATAGCCCATGATTGCTGTAAGTAGATTGTTAAAATCGTGTGCAATACCGCCTGCCAACTTACCTACAGACTCCATTTTCTGGTTCTGCAGCGTTCGTGCCTCATTCTGTCGTCGAAGTGTCATATCCCTAAAAACAAGTACCGCACCTATTACATCGCCACAGTCGTTACGAATCGCTGCAGCACTGTCATCAATAGGGATTTCATGACCCACTTTAGAGACAAGAAGTGTATGGTTTGCCAGCCCCACAGTGACTCCCTCACGCAGTACACGGTCTAAGGGATGCAGAGCCGGCAGGCGAGTTGCCTCACTTATAATGTTGAATACTTCGTGGTAATGCACGCCAATTGCATCAGCGCTACTCCAACCTGTCAGTTGCTCTGCAACTGGGTTGATGAGGGTGAGCATGCCCTGCTTATCAGTGACTATGACGGCGTCACCAATAGACTGCAAGGTTGTATAAAGTTGCTGCTCGTTACGGTGAACTTGGAGCTCAAGGTTTTTTCGGTCGGTATCATCGTTAAATGTTATGGAGGTGCGATCACCGAACGGGTGGATCGACACGCGCATCCAACGCCCCAGGATTTCAGACCAGTTATCGAATCGAACAGTAGCGCCGGACTCCTTTGCAGCGAGGTAGCGCTGCATGAATTCCGATTGCACCACCCCAGGAAAGACCTCTTGCAGCTTCTTCCCAATGACGTCGTCATTCGATAACTTAAGGAGTTGCTCGGCATGACCGTTCATATACATAATAGTTTCTGTGCCGTCGAGGCTAATAACGCAATCCTGAAAGGACTGCAGAATATCTGCCAGGCGATATTTTTCTGCAACCTCGTTGTCCAGAAAGACTGCCAATGATGCAAAAGGCCTGTTCTCATCGTCAAACACAGGCACTACATTCACGTGCTGAAACAACCGCTTTCCGTTGGTATCAATCACGCTGACAACCCTGTTGTACATCGGCTCACCGGTAGAAATCACTCTGTAAATGGGCCACTGCTCCTGCGGAAGCGGTTTTCCATCCTCGTCCAGCACCTGATAAGACCCTGAATCACTAGGACTGGCCGTCATACGGGCGAGCATCTGCTGGGCACGGCTGTTTTCCACCTGCAGGCCGTAGTCGGCAGTGGCTGTAACCACTGCATAGGGCACAATTTCCATGAGCGCAGCACGTAGCGCGCGTTCCCTTAAGAGTTCACCTTTTAGCTTAACAATCTCGTCGGTAGGATCCATCTAACCTGCCATTTCCGCAAAAGTTATGGGCAAAGTTCACCACGACGCATGGAACACAACTAACTACGTAGATATCCCGTGAGCCTCTTAAAATGGTGTCGGCACGGGAAAGCACAGGAGCGTAATTGATGTTAGTATTTTACACTTCATTTATGAAAACCAAGGTGTCATTTATGACTTATTTTTCAAATTAAGTAAGAATGTCAGCATCAGACCGAAATTATTACATATCGCGCTCCCACCGGTAGTTCAACAACTACTCGCTGGACGACCGAATAAGGTATTCACCTTCGGTATTTGGTCCTTTAGGTGAGGGGCGCAAAAGGTCGTTGGGGCCACCGGTTTCGGGTTGAGACATTCTCAGCAGAGTACTGCTGGCCGTATTCGCGGCCGCAACCTGTGGCAAAAACAACAAGCAGTGTTTGGCTGCATCACTAACGCGCCGTTGTACTACGCTGCTGGGGTTAAGGGCTGCAAGCTGCTCTACCGGTAGCAGCGCGCTTTCATCACCCACCTGCTCCAGGCACTTCAAGATAGCTATTATCAGTTCATGGTAGTTCGGAACCAACTGCGGCTTAAGGAATCCCAATAACTCTGCCTGCTGCTCGGCACTCAAAAATCGCCTGTCTCGTGTTTTCAATTTGGGCAACAGGGTAATTAGGCCCTCAATTGCAACGTTACGACAATGAATATCTGGCCAACTGAGGGCGTCCACCAGGTGCCCAACGTTCTCGGGTTTTCCCTGTGACGAAAGTTCCTGAATTCGGCCAACATCATCTGGCCGCATCGTCACACGGAAAATTACAGCAGGAATAACTGCCACAACAAGGGAAAGTCCAGCGGCGATCCAATTTGCCGTGGCCCCATACTTTACTGCGCTATAAAGACCAAAAGGAACAAACGTAACAATCGAGGCACACAAAAAACCGGATCGCACGTTCCTAACCGTTGAAGCTGCTTCAGACACAGAGTTATCCCGCTGCTCGTCGATTGGGGCAGGGTCGGGAGCGAATACTTCAGATGCAGACTCGTCTGCTGGTACGGCGTTCCTCGGGCGTATATACGCAGGTGCCGAGAGCTGATCATAGCATTGTCTAGCGGCATTGAATACCGATGGTCTAAGGTTTAAGCGTAATAGTTTCGGCAGGTATGGCAGTGCCTCCACATCACCCATTCGCGTGTACATCTGCAATAGAGCGATTACGAGAGTAGGAAATTGAAGTGCGTTGAGTGGGGTTAGTAGGCCTGCCAGCATCGCACTATGGCGCTGATCGATGAATGTATCGTGCTGTCCTGGTCCGATGTCTCGCACTAGCCGTAAAAGGTGGTATCTTGCCAACAGTCGAAGGTTAGGCTCTGGCCAAAAAGCTAGTTCGATCATCGGGTTCAGCCGATCAAATCCCACGTAAGAACTCATAAACGCATGCTCCGCGACACGGGTGCGGCGTAGAGTCCTCGCCCATCCGTACTCCAATAACAACAACACTAATGCGAGTGGAGTTAATTGTGTCATATTGAACGGCTGATAAATCAATTTGACCAGGAGTACCGTCACTGCGGATAGTTGAAACAGCAGATGGGCAGTATGGCCGCCGGTGAGCGGACGCTCGGCTTGCAGATCTGATACTAGTGCTAATACGGATGACCGCGTAACAGCAGATTGGCCGGATTGGGGCTCGACATCCGCCTCCGATTGATGCGCTTCAGGATACTGCGACTGCGAAAGAATCGCGTTGTTATCATTCATCGCGAACCTCCTTTTGAACTGCTCGGCGCAGGGCTCGGCCTTAACGCTTCACTCCTTACTGCCCTAGAGCCGCGCCTTCGAATTGTAAGGTGGTGCTCTCCCAAAGACCGGTTGTAACGACCAGGCAACGGACTCTCCACATGCATAAAACGCTGCGATGAAAAACGTGGAATGCCTCCAAAAAACGGTATTAACCTGGCATTAAATGTGGCCGGTGAGGCCTGAGGATACATAGATTTGAGCCACGACGGAACTTTACCGGTTTTCGTTATATACGCCGAAGCCTTTAGCGACAGTACAGCACTACGTATCCAGTGATGCATACCGTCGATATCATTTTGCAGCAGTGCCCCACAGTTAGGATCATAAGCCTCAATCGCAATTGGGTCCGACCGCCGGAATTTCAAATTTGTACTCTGCCCGCCTATTGTCCTGGGGAACAGCGGTATATCGGCGGGGCCTTCGCTACGGGCAAGAACGGACATGTTGTAATCGTAATCAGCTAGTATTCGGTTCTTACTTAACACCAGTGATTGAAGTATCCGCTGAGGCAGACTGATTTTCTCAACCGCTCCGGACAATGACTCGCTGTACGAGTTACGGCTATTTGAGCGCCAGATCATCATTGGCGTAAGAACGTTTTGCGACAGATAACGTTGCAGCCTATAGCGATTGTTAGCCATATCCGCCATCATAAGCACTTTGAGGGCGGGTATGGAATTATCGATCCGTGTCAAACCATTTATTAATTTATAAAAATCGCGACTACTCACCTTGGGCGCCAGTGCGACTAAATCTCTCAAGGCACGTACTACCGTAATTACACCGTAATTTCCGATCCCGTTTCGCGGCGCGTTCAAACTGTAAACGATGAGCCGAACCCGCTGTAGCGCATCCGCGGCAGCGACGTCATACTTTCCATTTTTAGCGGCGACATAAGTACGCGCCCAAAGTGCACGATTAAGGAAGGGTTCTACTTGCTCAATTTCAGTTTGAGGATCTAGTTTAGAACCACCTTTCAGGGCATGGCCAAAAGTTGGGTTGGGCATCATTAACCCCTCGCCGGTAGAAACAACAAGCTCACCACGGTAGGGTCTTCCAAGGTTGTTAGAGACAATCCAGAACGGCTGACCTTGGGGTTCCACTTCTACACTTCCAGGGACCGGCGGACGCCACGGCTGCTGAAGGCTATTATCAACTAGCTGATAGAACTGCCGGTTATCTGCGACAAATCTGGAAATGCTGTTAGATGTTCTAAGGAGCTGTGCTGGCATCGGCCGCCCATCAGCAGCGTCCTTTATAGATAACCCATTCTTGCCATGCACTAACAACCACCAGGGTGTACTTGAGCGGGGAACCATTAATTTGGTGTCCGCATTAAGCCATTGCGCAAGCGTCGAAGAAGAATTATCGGCGGTGACTGGCGGAACGGAGGGCAATGGCGAGTTCGCCCACAACGTGTGCCCCGCTGCGAGTACCACGACAGAACAAATCGTCATCAATTTTGCTCGATTGCCCAGCCGCACCCGTCGTTGATAATCTGCCGCAGGATAAATAGACCAGCATTCCTGCACGGCGTTCATTACGGCGGAACGGTTAGGTAGATCTGCCTGCATGCTGGCAATACCACGTTGGAGTTTGTTGGCATTGACCAAATCCTGATTATCGATAGAAACGTTCATTGCTGTATCTCTTTCGCCAGCCGTGTCTTAACCTGATCATCGTTCGCGGCTTCTGCGGAATCAAAATGGAGTCGCAGCTTGGTACGCGCGCTAAACAGCCGCGATTTTACCGTGCCCTCGGGAATCTCCAGCGCACCGGCAGCCTCTTTAACCGAAAATTCCTCAACTGCTACCAGGAGAAAAGTAACTCGAAGGTCCTCCGGAAGCATGCTAATTGCAGCTTCCAGGGCAACACGATCGGTTGAATCGTTCAATTCCACCGGTTCATGAACACCATCGCCGATGGGCATATCGTTTGGAAGCTCTCTCCGCCAATGGAGATATTCACGATAAGCGATACGGCGCACCCAGGTGGTAAACGAACACTCGCCCCGAAATAGAGGAAGCGACTGCCATGCACGACTAAATGACTGCTGGGTAATATCCTCCGCAGCTTCCCGCCTGCAAGTAAGGTGCAGTGTCATGCGATAAACAGCAGGATAGGTTTCTTCTATGAGCGCCTGTGCAGCACGATGGTCACCTGCTAACACTCGCCTAATAAGTGCCCTGTTCTTCATTATAGTGCTCAAGCTGTGGCTCCTTATTAATCTAGAGCAGGAATCAACTTGGTCGGTTCAACCCTCAACGAACAATTTATAAAATGAGGTAACCATTAAGTTTCAAAGAAGGAACGTGACTCATCCCCGCCAAAGGAGCGAGGAAATTGCGTTACGACTGACATGGAGCCTTGCAGGTGACATTGACGTGATCAATTTAGCGGCGAAATTAGACTGATGATCTGAACGAGACCGCGCAAATTCTTCTTTTTCGTTCGGGTAATCTAGAACGTCGATTGTTTGCCAAATCTATCCATGCGTATTTCACGATCTCGACCCACAACTTGGTTAACGGAGTGAGGCCCGGAGACCAGCGATACAATTTTAACGAGTGGGCACCATCACACTTCGCCAATTCGTAAGGCAAATTCCCTCGCATTCTAGCGCAACGGCCGAAGTAGGTCATCCTCCACGTGCAATCCATGACCGGTAGGCCGCAACAGTGTGCCCTCGGCGTCCGCCGCGCTTCGTAAGCCATATAGCTGCTCCAGGCAGTGCTCAGCGGCTGCCTGTAAGTATAACTGGTCGTTGCAGGCTGCATTCAAATTCGCAATATCTTCCAGCAGTGGAATTGCTGCCAGGTCCGGAGATCGCTCGAGGCACTGTATGACCGTCAATATAAAGCGAGTGGCATCAGAAGCGATCAATGTTTCATCCACGGCGAAAGGGTTGAGGTCATAGTTTAGCGGTACCTTGTTCCGCGTTGAAGGCAGGAGTCGACGCACTCGGTTATAGATTAGCCAGCGCTGGTTGCTCGTTAATAATGCTAATTGGCTCGCTTCACAGCTTGGTAGCAAGCGACATAACGAGCTCGTGACCATTCTCAATATGTGCTCGTCCGGCCACTGCAGTACATCAATCAATTCCCCGACTCGACCGCAATCGCGCATTCTGCATAACTGTAACACTTGGGAGGAGCGGTTGGACCATAATGTGTACCGTGCCAGCACAAGCGGAGCTGCCGCCACAAGCATGTAGAATGGTATCTCCGCAGGCGACGAAGACCGGGCCAGCAGTGCACCTACCACACCATAAGGTACGAAAACGATTGATGCTGCAATGAAATAATGCCTCCTTACAGTAGGACTTGTGGCTCGACTATGTGATTCTGGTAAGGCCCTGCTTTCAACTTCGGGCGCAAGTGATACTGCGGCAACTGGCCCAGCATCCACAGTGCGCAAATATGCCGCTCGTGCACGATTGCGCTGCTCCTCTCTAAGCGCAGCAGCTTTTTCGCGTTCACTCGGCAGTATCCGCGATACCACAGACTGCAGAAGGTTAGGAACGCAATCCAACTTACGATGCGCCCGTACTTTGCGCATGAACCCTGTCAATTCGCGTTCGAACCTGGTTATGACCCAAAATCGCTTAGACTGGCAAGTTTCAAGTATCGCTAATTGAGAATAGGATAGCTGCGAGATTAGTGGGTCGTCTACTGCCACAAGAGGAAATAGACGTGCAAGACGTAGCCGGGCCACTGCCTGTACCTGACGATCAGCACTATCCAACAACATAATGAGAATGGGAATATCGGCAGTGCACAAATCCGAGGTCGCTTGATACCCTTTCAAAACATCGGCGCGAGGGAAGAAAACCGAATTTGAATAGTAAACGACCATCAGTATCACTACCAGCTTCCACGAGATAAATTCAAACACCAAAGTGAAACCCACAATCGACAACAGCGCGCGGGAAATCGTAAATTTTGCAGACGCCTTCTGCACCTGCAATATGCGCTCATACAAGTCCAGTTCACGCTCCTGAGGGGACAAACCAGGTTCACGGGGCGGGTCTTTGACCACATTATAGTTAGTAGCAATTTCGGCAGGATCGTGATTAATTCCAGTATCTGCATGTTTCATAATATGTCCCCTACTAACGAGGTCCAACTTACAGGTCGCACGCAGCCTACTACCTGGCATGTAGAAATACTGCGAAGCGGCACGCGGCTGTCGTTACCCATTGTGCAACCCGCGCCATAAGTAACCATCCTAAAAATATCAAATAGGCGGTATTTTGAAGCGTGCTACACCTAGAGCCAGAAAACCATGGGAGTCGCTCCGTTTTGCATCAGCCTAACTTGTATAACGTTTTTTCATTGCCTGCATATCGGGATACAGCCGGGAATCACTGCGCAGCAAAGGCTCCTCGTTTCGGCTAAACTAAATCAGGTTAAATATTAATATGACGCCATTTAAGCATGACGCGGCACAATTGTCGCCATATATTTCCCACTTACGGTCGTTTTCTGAAACAAATGGGCTATGGACTCCAGGCAATACGTTGCTAGTTGGTCTTTCCGGCGGCCAGGACTCCGTGGCAATGTTGTTACTCTTGGCGACGCTTCGGGAAACGTACGACCTCTACATCCATGCAGTTCATGTGCACCACGGCATACGCGGCGTGGAGGCGGATGGCGATGCCCAGTTCTGCAAGGACCTGTGCGCTGAATACAACATACCTCTCTCCTTGAATTATGTGAACATTCCCGAGATCTGCCAAAGGATGCGCCTGGGGACCCAGGAGGCCGCGCGCATCGAACGGCACAGGGTATTACGAGGCGCAATGCTTGAGGTAGGAGCATCAGCTATCGCCCTCGCACATACCAGCGATGACCGAGTTGAGACGCTTTTATTCAACCTCCTGCGTGGCTCCGGTGTTGCAGGTGCTGTCGCAATGCAGGCTGTCAGCCCACCAATCATTCGGCCTATCCTCTCGCTTAAGCGCGCACAAACCATGGAGATCTGCAATCACTTCGGCATACAACCTCGATGCGACGCAAGCAACCTGGATGCGCACTATACCAGGAATCGCATTCGAACGGAACTGCTGCCGGGTTTGAGGGCGTACTACAATGAAGGCGTAGATGACGCTCTCCTTCGGTTTGCGGACGTATTGCAGGCAGAAGAGGAAGTTATCGCTTCACTGGCTCGTCAATCCTTTTGCCAATGTGCAGACTTGACCGAAAGTCGTGTCAGGCTTCCAATACCACTTCTTCGGCAGCATCCAATTGCACTGCAGCGACGGATGATACGCCTTGCAGTGGAGTTCCTAGCAGGATCGCTGGTCGATGTATCGTTTTCAACTGTGGACGGCGCTCTTCGCGCTATGAGGAGCCAAAAGCATTTTGGAGAGGATCTTCCCGAGCACAAGGGAGCAACGCCCTTAAGAATAGTTGTTAATGCCGACAGTATTTCCGTAGTGCCAAAGGTGGGTAGTGCAGAGTCAGTGCCCCTCAACGTCTGGAGTATAACCGCTATGGTTCCCGGTACAACCTACCTACCGGGCGGCTCCTCAATCATCACGGCACTTGCGGAGACAAAGGACGAACTGTATTCGTCATTAATAAAGGTAATTAGCTCAACCCAGTCTGCGTATTGCGTTGCAGTTCCAAAGCGGCTTGTACAAGGCGCCTTGGTGGTGAGGTCGGGTCTACCTGGCGATAAAATAAGTTGCATGGGCATGCGAGGAACAAAGCGTGTAAAAGAGATCTTGCGTCTTGCTGGTGTGCTACCCAGCCTTCGCTCCGCTGTCCCGATTGTAACTACCCCAGAGGGAACAGTCCTAATTGTGGGTACCTTCGCTCACTCCGCCGACTGTTCACCAATGAGTTCGTTACGGAACGCGACCGCCGAGGAGTACGTCGGCGTGGTTGTAGTTCCGAAAGGTTTGTGATATACTTTATACTCTCTGCGTTTGCAGGTTAGCTGCCTACCATCTGGTTGGCGGCACCGCAGGAGGTTGCTTTGAAGACAGGCACAAGTGTCATCCGTTATGTTTTGGTAATTCTGATCGTTGGGCTCGTTTTAGCAGTTCTATTTAAGCCAGGTATATTCTCCGCATTCGATGGCGGTTCGCCTAATATGCCGTATTCGCAATTTCGCGCCGATGTCACCAGCGATCCTCAAAACATTAAGAGCGTGGTCATCGACAAAAGCGGAAACGATATGCAGGTCACCTTCCGCACGCCAACGGTGCCAGGCCGACCAGTTGATCAGAACATCATCCTGCCGGACGCCGCGCAGACTCGCAATGAACTTTACAATGCGATGCAGCAAAACGGCGTAACCTACAGCTTTACAAGGCCATGGCTCGGTGAGTTCGCACAGACCATTTTATCTGTACTACTGTTCCCGCTTGCGATTTTTGTAATGTTCTATTTCCTGTTCATCCGCCAAGCTCAGAACGGCGGTAATCAAGCGATGAATTTCGGAAGAGCACGTGCAAAGCGCCTCACGGATTCGGTGCCGAAAATCACCTTTGAAGAAGTAGCTGGCGTCGACGAGGCAAAACAGGAACTGGCAGAGATTGTAGAATTTCTCAAAAACGCCAAGAAGTTTATGGCCCTCGGCGCGAAGATTCCGAAAGGTGTGCTACTTCTCGGACCTCCAGGCTGTGGTAAGACGATGTTAGCCCGAGCCGTTGCAGGTGAGGCTGGAGTGCCATTCTTCCACATCTCCGGCTCAGATTTCGTAGAGATGTTTGTGGGCGTTGGCGCCAGTCGCGTACGCGATCTTTTCGAAACTGCAAAGGCTAACCGCCCAGCGCTTATCTTTATTGATGAGATCGATGCTGTGGGTCGGCAGCGCGGAGCAGGCCTGGGCGGTGGACACGATGAGCGTGAACAGACGCTCAACCAGTTGTTGGTTGAAATGGATGGGTTTGACCCTAACTCGGGTGTCATCATGATTGCGGCCACAAACCGTCCCGATGTTTTGGATCCTGCCTTGCTGAGGCCCGGGCGCTTCGACCGCCGAGTGGTAGTGGATGCTCCCGATGTTGTTGGCAGGAAGGCGATTTTTCAGGTCCATCTTCGTGGCAAACCCATGGAAAATGATGTAAACGTCGAGACCTTGGCAAAGCTAACACCAGGATTTACCGGCGCCGATATCATGAACGTTGTCAACGAGGCGGCAATTTTAGCCGCTCGACGAGACAAAGACAAGATTTCCATGCTGGAATTCGACGAGGCGCGCGATCGCGTATTAATGGGTCCAGAGCGCAAAACCCGAATGAATTCCAAGAAACAGCTCGAAATTGTTGCTTATCATGAGCTCGGACATGCAATCGTTGCCGCCAGGTTGCCTAAAGCCAATCAAGTTTACAAGATTACCATTGTGCCGCGAGGAACTAGCGCTGGCGCTACATGGTTCCTTCCTAAGGAAGAGGGCCTACGCAGCAAACAAGATATGCTTGACGAGATCACGTGCTCATTGGGCGGACGCGTAGCTGAGGAATTGGTGTTTAACGACATCACAACCGGTGCTTCCCAAGACCTAAATGAAGCAACCGATCTTGCCCGAGGAATGGTGTGCGAATATGGCATGAGCGAGCGTCTGGGTATGGTGCGCCTCGGAAGGCGCCACGGAAACCCCTTCCTTGGTCGAGACCTGATGGAAGATCGTGACTACAGTGAGGATGTTGCCAGGGCCATCGACGAAGAGGTGCGCGCGTTCATTGACCAGGGCTACTCCAGAGCTCGTGACATCATAACCGAATATCGCGTCAAGATGGATGAGATTGCGGAAATTCTCCTGGAAAAGGAAACCCTTACCAGAGATGAGTTCATGGGCCTAATGGATGGAACCATTAGTGCTGACGACATTCGTAATGGCATGAACACTCCACCACCGACGACGGGAACTCCTCAATCTGTGGCTGGGCCCGAACCTCCGCGCATTCACACTAGATTGCGACCGGAACCAGCGTAAATACTCTCTGGTTCGTGTGTGCATAAATTAGAAAAGGTGTACCTGCTCCTGGGCGGGTACACCTTTGCATTTGCCAGGGCTTATCCAGTTAGAAGTACTTGATCCTACAGATTGAGAACTTGCACTATGATTGCGAACAGAATAATGTACGCACCCAGCATTACGCTCACCTTCGCTCATCCTTACTCATCACCAGCGAGAGTCAGGTGACCAACTAGGCATATTAGCAGTATCTCGGATTTTATGCCAGTACTTAGACCTGCCCCAACAGGTGGGTTAAACGCAGTTTCTAACTAGATTGGTATTTGTATTAAAAGGGAGGACTAAGGTCCAAATATGACCTCAGTCCTCCCTCAAATTGCACGAGCGACTTACACTACCAGATCCGTCGGCTATCGCTTCTCGATTGGAGTATATGACTGATCACGCGGTCCTACGTACTCCGCACGTGGACGAATGATACGCTTGAACGTTATTTGTTCCATCATATGAGCGCACCACCCACTAATCCTACTGATAGCGAAGAGCGGCGTAAACAGGCGCGTCGACAGGTTCATTTCGTAATAACACGAGGCAGAGAAGCAGTCGACGTTCGCATAGATTGGCTGCTTACCAGCGGCTAGTCTGTCCGGAGTATTACTAAGCTCATCTACCTTCTTCTCGATGGCTGTTGTCATCTGGAACCACCGGGTGTCACCATGAAGTTCGCCCAGCCTTCGGCTCATTTCCCGCAGGTGAGCCGCGCGAGGATCTGGTGCTCGATACACAGCATGACCAAAACCGGGTATAGCAACGCGCTTTTCACCAGTTAGCCGAGACGTTACGTACTCGTCCACGCCTTCCAAGGTTCCAATGGATAACAGCATCTCCATCGTCTCCTCGGCCGCTCCGCCATGTTTTGGCCCCGAAAGTGTGCCGATACCACTAACTGCGCCAGAGTAGAGATCGGCACCCGTCGCCACAGTTACACGCGTTGCGAACGTAGAGGCATTGATCTCGTGGTCCGCATGAAGGATAAAGTCAATATCCAATGTTCGCGCGTACAGAGGATCCGGTTGCCCGTCACGAAGCATATAAAGGAAGTTACCTGCCAGGTTAAGATCAGACTTGGGAGCAACGGGTTCTTTGCCCTCTCGCAACCGTTCAATGGCTGCAACGATGGTAGGCATCTTGGCAATGAGCCGTTCCGATTTTCGGAGATTGGCTTCGTGAGACTGATTTCCGCCATCCGGGTCCCACATGCCGAGCGCAGAAACTGCCGTCCGCAGAGCATCCATGGACTGAGCACCGGCAGGAAAACCTCGTAATAGAGCCGCAAGCTCAGGTGAAAGCGTGCGTTCGTGAACCAACCGTGCGTTAAATTCCGAAAGCTGATTAGCAGACGGTAGATTTCCGTATAAGAGAAGGTAGACCACTTCCTCGAAAGTAGAGTGGCTTGCCAAATCGTGGATATCGTAGCCTCTATAAAAGAGCCGCCCGGATGCCTGAACGTCGCAGATCTCTGAAGGACCAATAACGACATCACGGAGACCGTCGGCCGCGGGAGGTGCAGTAGTGGACATACAACAATACCTCGTAGAGCGAAATTGATTGCTGCACCAACGCAGCACGCAGTAATTGTACCCTCTATTGTGCTCCAAACTTAAACCGAACGGTAGGCCGGGGCAGGTATAATTCGCAAAAAAGGGCTAGACTTGTCTTGAGACTTTCATACACATTAGTCACAGTTATCTTACTAAGTACTTGTAGTTGCATGGTGTGTTTTGGTGAAACGCCAGCAGCTCTACAGCGCGACATCAATCGTCGTGCTGCAGTAGTCGACTCGCTACGCCATAGTTTACTAGACGGCCCGGGGGAGCGCACTCCAGGGGAATCTGTACAGCAATATCTAACGGGATTCGTAAAACTTCGCGCCAAGGAGACGTCAGCAGCCTACCGTAAACGCGTCAAATACTATGTTACAGCAGCCCTTAACACCTCGACCGTTCTCAAGGGCTTGGCTATACCAGCACCTGGGGCACACGATGAACCCTACAGTACTGCTGCCTGGAAGGAGATTGTTAAGCTACAGCAATTCCTTCCTCGAAGTGCAAAGCGACTGGGAAGCGCCTTCAACTTAACTGCGCATACGGGCAGGCCCCTCTCTCCGGCGCCGCTGATAACGTTAATCAACCTGGAACTAGCGGCCTACCAGGCATTACGTGATGCACGACCCAACTTAGGGTGAACCTTCTGAGGAATAACTGCTACTAAATTACAGCGTACAAATTGAATTACCGGCTCATTGAATGCCAAACATTGGACGACATCTCCCAGGCATATTCGCGTCCTGTGCACCGCGGTAAGATGCAGTGATTGGGAGCACGGGCTAAGTGCGTAGGAACAGGTGCACATTGGGTGACTGACTATCGGCGTGCATGCATTGCTTAGAGTAGTCATGCGTCTCTTTCCAATTGAGCCGATGAGTGATTCGAGCAGGGATTTTAGAGACCTTTGGCGTATAATATACCGGTCAGCCTGTGACAGCACGAAGCTTGCAGGTACATTTTATGGAGCAATCACTCTCAGGAGGCGAGATTGACAATGCGAAGACGTTCATTTTGGGCGAGTGGCGCCATGCTAGCACTATGTATGTCGGCTTCTACTGGCTCGGTATTGGCGCAGTCACCAACCAAACGACCAGAAGTAGGGCTGCTTGGAGTGCCGCTCCTTTCTACGTTCCGCACAGTACTTAAGAAGTTTGGGCAGCCTAACATCATTCAGCCAGGTGTTCCGAATGCATCCGCACTTCCTGCCCCCCCGACATCGCAAAACAACGGGGCCTACGGGCGCAGAGGCGGCGGCCTCCCGGGCTTACCGGGGATGTCCGGTATGCCTGGTATGCCTGGTATGCCCGGAGGACCTGGGAAGCGCATGCCCGGCATGCCCGGTATGATGGGTCCTGGTGGGCCGGGAATGATGGGTCCAGGGGGTCCTGGGATGATGGGTGGTCAAGGTGGTTACAACGGTATGAGCGGTTCGCTCAATACCGATGAAGCACCCAACCTCACCACCTGGTGGTATAACTTCCCTCAGCAGGGCATCCACTACTCGTTCCTCTTCAACCAACAAGGACGTGTGATCCAGATCCAGGCGTATGGGGATAAGCCACAACCGCATATGGTAAACCCACGAACCGCTGAGGGAATAACTTTTGGCTCCACATTAGGCACCGTTGTTAAGAGATACGGTTGGAGCAACAGCGGCACAAACAATGGATCTTACGTGCAGTTGGAGTATGGTTTACACAACCGCATCGCCTTCCAGTTGAGCGATAACCACGTAGTGGGTATTGTCCTGGGGGTAGTGGAAACTCAAAAGCCCCAATACAGCACGAACAACGGCTGATATTCTTGTTCGGTGCCTGCCTGGTGTAGCCACCGATGTAGGAGAGAGACATGCAGAACGGAACGCTCATATTCGGGAGTGCCGCCTCAGCCGTGCTGATGTTGGCAGCAAGTATAGGACCGGCTTCGGCCGTCGCGCCACACGGTAAATGGCGCCACGCGCCCACTCACCGCAAATATGCGTCTCACCGCTACGTTAGCCCTATTGAGAAGAGCCTGTTGGGCATTCGCGTCCTCGACACTTATCGCGCAGTGCTAGACAGGTATGGTGAGCCGTACAGAATATATCGCGCAGGTGAAATGCCTGTGCTCCAGTATGCCTACAACAACTTAGGTGAGAATACCGGAGCGGTTACTGGCGTTGGAAACTCCGCCGGCCAAAATTCCGGAACGTTCGGTGCACCCGGCAAAGGGGGCAACTACGGCCGTCCAGGAGCGCCCGGCATGATGGGCCCAGGTGGGCCTGGAATGATGGGACCAGGTGGACCAGGTATGATGGGCCCGGGTGGACCAGGTATGATGGGACCAGGTGGGCCTGGGGGCCCTCCAGGTATGGGCAACTATGGCAGCAGCATGCCGGGTATGCCTGGTGGACCGGGAATGATGGGCCCAGGTGGGCCTGGTATGATGGGTCCAGGTGGTATGGGCGGTTACGGCAACCGAATGTCTGGTATGCCCGGTGGCCCGGGTATGATGGGCCCGGGTGGACCAGGTATGATGGGTCCGGGCAGCAAGGGGGCGCGATTCCCGGGCATGGGTGGCGGCCTGAGTGCAAATGGAGCCAACAACCAACAGCCAACATTTGCCGAATCCGGTGGCTTCCAGTGGGTATATTACTACCCCAAACAACAGAGAGCGTGCACCATTCTCTTCAACAAAGACAAACGAGTAATCCTCATTGCCGAGAGTGGGCGCGACAACGGAATTCCTACCAGCCGGGGTGTCAACCTGGGCTCGCCGGTAATGCAGGTTTACGAAAAGTACGGCTGGCCGGATAGCATTGAGCAGCAAGGGGATACTATTGCACTGCGGTACAATCTGACGCGACATGCGCAATTCAATATTCTTTCGCGCACTAATCGCGTTGTTGATATCACGGTGTTCCTCACCGAAAACCAATTCATTACATTTGAGGCCACATCTGGCGCCGGCATGGCCGGCCGCTCTGGAATGGGGCCCGGTATGATGGGACCAGGCGGGCCCGGTATGATGGGTCCAGGTGGGCCCGGTATGATGGGACCAGGCGGGCCCGGTATGATGGGACCAGGCGGGCCTGGTATGATGGGTCCGGGTGGCAGAGGTATGATGGGTCCTAACGCGGGTGGTGGCGGTGACTAGTCACAACCTGCAGTAGTGAATAATGAAGGATGTTCCGCAACTAAGTTGTTGTGGAACATCCTTTTTGTATTCGAACGTTTGACTAAACGTTCCTGCGTCCAACAGCAATTGCTCGCGGTCCGTAATTCCAATTAGTTCGGGCCAGTGCTCAAATCATCTGTCCACATACCATGGGTTTCATTCGTCGTGGGGCGGCTGTTCGCGACGCACTTCGGTTGGGCATGTGAAACGTAGGCTTTGTGTAGGCTACACGCGTGACGATGAAATGTCCCTGACTCCACGCTCAGTAATTGCATTTGGAACGGGTCCGAACGTGCAGTACATTTAGTCGAGGATTCATACCGCAACATTGAGGGACTGAGATTTCTAGTAATGACGCAATGGCACGGGGCAGATCTTTCACAAATCTAGAACCGCTACTTCAAGGTGCACCACTATTTTATCTCCGATCCGTCGGCGTGAAGGCTAATATGCCCCAGGTGGATTGCGCCAACTGATTGCGTTGTTCGTAGTGTTGTTCGAATGCCCAATACGCCTCGTTTGCAGTCCAGTTTTTCAAGAATACCTAGTGCAAGCAGCGATTGATTATGCGAAACGAGTCCTACAAGCTTATTCTTCAGCATAGGGGCCAGAATGCAGTGCACCTCTGTTGTTTTAGTTGCACTTCGTATGGATTGTAGTGCGGGGGACTTTGCGAGTGGTTCTGCGCTTACCAGCAATCCTAGTTGGTTACCCCAGTATTCGGCATGATATAAGCGGATGGATGGAGCAAGCGCCTGCTTGATGTATGCATATAGGTGGGACGGTACAGCATTCCCCGTCCCCAGCCAGGTTGGAACCAACGGTGTGGCAGCGAAATCGAATTCTAAGAGCGACGACGGGTTCAACGCTGCAGAAAATCTCATTCGCCGCCGCTGGCTGCGGTATTCACGTGACTTGACCTGCAGATTGTTCGGGAGCAACGGCGCATGAACGGCGACATTCGGCAGCAGTCGCAGCATGCGCTCCAGTGGTGCAGCTTCATTTGCACGCTGCAGGAGGACAATGTCGGTGGGGCGAATTGCAGCTGCTAAGCACATAATCTGCTGCCACGCCTCGGATCTTAGGGCATAGCCTCCCGTATCTAGAATGCAACGTGGCCCTGAAACCGCGTTGAGTACCTGCAACAACGCCTTGACCATTGAGGCGGTTACAGCAGCAGGGGAGACTGCGCCAACAAACGAGCTGTACAAAACCGATGCCTGGGACATGGTGGACATTCCGTGGTCGAAGATTCCAGCGGAAATGCAAGCCGGTGGGCCGATCTCGGATTGTCCCAAGTCAGCGTCAATAATTACCACAGATCCATTCAACGATGTTCGCCTAGCTGCTAGCAACGTGGTGAACGTCGTTTTCCCACAGTCCACAGGACCAACAATCAACACGTGTCCGGCGGCTGCGGAAGTCTTTGCCAGTACCTCCTTCCATTCTGCAGGCATCTCATCCGAAGTCACTGAGACGATGCCTTCACGGTCCAGCGGCTTACATCGACCGCGCCCTCCAATGTAAGAGCCTGGGGTGATGTGATTACTGTTTGAACATTCATTGGCAGGTTCAGAGACGAAAGATCCACCGCAGATCTTAAGTGCCGTGCCAGGAAGCTAACCACAAGTTCTGGTATGGGCAGGCCCACGATACGCGCTTCATCTGGCATAAATTGCACGGAATTACCAGGTGAAAGGGCAACGCTGCCGGTGAGACTAAATGGAACGCCAACACCAAGTACGATACGCTTCCCCGTAATGTTGATGACGTTTCCAGCGTACAAATTGAGATTGAGATCCTCAAGATGCTCGCCTGGCGGCGACAACCCTGCAAATGCAAGGTTTAGGCTGTCTTGGTCGATCTGTGCGCGAAATGTAGTATTAGCTACACTTACCAACTGGCGCCGGTGAATGTCATACACAACTCGGTGCAGGTCAAGGTGTAGGTGGGCCAGTAAAAGCCCGCTAGGCAGCATGAGGTCGGTTGCGTCTATTCGCACACGAGCAAGTCTGCCATGCACCGTGTTGTAGGGATCGCCATCCACACGGACCTGATACTTACGTGCAGAGCCAAGCAGCTGCGGCAGCGCCTCGCGAATATGGCGCTCCGCGGTACGATTGATGGGACGCGCACAACCCGTGCACAGGAGAGAAGCTGCTGCCGCCCATAGCGCGAGCAGCCAAACTCGTTTGGTGTTCAGCCGGGACTGTACAAAGTTATACATGGTAGCCGTTAAAGAACCGTGGATGAACGATCGACTCCACCTCCGGTGCATTACGGGTGCGCATACGCGCGGCATCCCACTCTATAGGTTTGCCATCGGCCCAAACTGCCAAATTGCCCAGTACAACAGTTTCGGCAAGCGGACCTGCGTAGTTGGGGAAGTTGGAATAAGCAGGTTCACCGCCCTGACAAGCGCGTATGAACTCTTCGAAATGGCCAGGCGACACTGGAAAGTCCACTGGACCCACATCAATACCACCAATGTACTGGATGGTGTCTCCATAATCGCCAGGTGAATATAGCACTCCATGAGAGCCAATCATTAACGAACCACTGGACGAAAACTTTGTACCAGGCAGCAACTCTTCAGAAGGAAGCCGGCCGCCGTCATACCAGTACATTGCTACCGCGCCGCGGTGTGCATTGGGTGCGAAGTCATAACGTATTTGCGACCAACTGGGATAGCTTTCATGATTGTTGCCACTGGTTTTCGCCTGGATTCGTACAGGGTCGCGAAGATCGAGAGCCATGTAAGGAAGGTTCATTGTATGACATCCCATGTCGCCCAGCGCACCACAGCCAAAATCCCAGAAACCTCGCCATGAGAACGGATGCAGGCCAGGCTCGTACGGGCGATAGCGCGCAGGCCCTATCCAGTCATGCCAGTGAACGTTTGCAGGCTTAGGTGCGGGGGCCGGATACGCAATTCCTTGAGGCCATATCGGCCTGTTCGTCCAGACATGCACTTCGATCACTCGCCCTATCGAACCCTTCCGCACCTGAGCGGCTGCTCTGCGAAGGTTGCTGGACGCGGTTCCCTGATTACCCATTTGGGTAGCAACTTTCTTCTCGCGCGCAATCGTCTCTAATCGTCGCACTTCATAGACACTGTGCGCTAGCGGTTTCTGGCAGAAGCAATGCTTTCCTAAATCCATCGCCATCGCGGCAGCCGGGCCGTGACTGTGATCTGGAACACTCACTGTAACCGCATCGATGCTGCCGTGCATTTCTTCCAGCATGCGCCGGTAGTCGTGGTATTTCTTTGCTTTCGGAAACTGTGCGGCCTTGCGCGCCAGGCTGTTATCGTCAATATCGCATATTGCGACTACCTCTCCAAGGCGCCCAGCATCGTTGCTGTCGCTGTCACCCTTCCCATTTACGCCAATACACGCTATCCGTAACTTCTGGTCGGTAGAAAGGTGCAGCAAATCTTCGGCATGTGCTGCCGCTGCCAGGCCAACCGTACCAAGTGCCCCGGCTACCACCTCCCGTCGACTAGATCTCAAAGCCATGGGTTAACTCCTTCTATAAACAGCGCGGTAAATTCACGGTGTACATTAACCCATCTATTCTGTTGCCGCGTGTGGTAATCCTGCACAATTTTGCAGGCCACGCGTGCCCTCTGTAAGAACGATGAACTGGTGCGGTCCAATTAAATAGCGTTTCGTAGCCACAAGTGGTTTGCTGTTCTGTGGCCATGAATAAAACTTCTAAAACCTTCCTCTATGTTCTGTCGTCTCTACTGCGTGTATGCAATTTGGTAAGCTACGATTTCTTAATTACGCAGTTATGAGGTGAGCAATGAAATGGGAATTTCTGGGTGTGCAGCACCTTACCGAAATTAAAGGGGAACACCGCGGTTACACCTACAACATTAACGTTTGGCGCTCGAAGGTGCCCGGTGGGTGGCTCCTCATGAGTATGAATGAACGCAGCCAGGACCCTCAAGGAATGATGGCGTTCTACCCTGACCCAGACCATGTTTGGAATGGCCACGACGAACCGCAGTACGACGATTTGCTGAGACCCTTGGGGACAACGGTTTAGACTTTCGGGTAGCCATCCATATCCAGTGGAAATGTCGCAAGGCATTTCCACTGCGAATCTACTCGATTTAGTGCGAAGCGGTTTCGCGGCCTTCCAGGTTGGATTTTGCGAGCGTCCATTGCTGGGCTGGTGTACCGATCCAAGGCAACAGGCTGACGACTGGGCCCGACGCCGTGTTCGATACTTGAAGTGCAAGCGCTGCATCGTATACAGGAGATAACCGGTATTTTCCGGTGCTGCACTTTGTAAGCAGCCATCGCCGACTCTGCACGCCTATTTTATTGCTGGCTAACGCTTGCACGCTGTTTGCACCTGGTTGGCTTGAGCATACTAGGTAGACCGTGGTAGCTGAAATGCTGGAGAATGTCACAGTTCCATCCGCGTGAGGGGAAACCAGCCATGGATAACCCTGCTTACGGTTGACATGTTTTAATTTGACTTTTTCACCCTGTGCGGCAAGCTCGTCATCGCTATTTGCTGGTGCAAGGGAATAGAGATCGCGGCTTATAGTTTGTTGATAGCTGCGGCTCTCACCGTTCACCACAACGTTGCGGTTCCCCCTGCCTGTTTGAACCACAGGAGCCGCGATACTCTCGGATGGCGCCAATACGCGATTCGTGTTGGCGATAACGTTGCTGCACTCCGCAAGGTAAATCGCATCACGGAGAGTGTCCTGGTAATAGTCGTTCACTGGTTGCCAGGCGTTCATGAGTCGGTGGGCGGCATAGGGATGTGCGATAACATTGCCCGTAATCTGGACTTCGTTAGCATTGCTCATGCAAATGGCTGCACCGCCGCATCCGTTAATGTGATTACCGGTAATCGTAATGTTATATAGCGGCAGGGAGTAACGCAGGTAGTTTCCTGCAGGCACCATGCCCGCATATATCAGCCCACGAACTCCTGACCATTGAGGTGTTAGCCCCATATCACAGTCGTCCCACCGATTGTCTTCTATAGTGATATCGTGGCAGAATGCCCCCTCTAGGTAGTACCAACTCTCCATATGAAGGCAAGTCCCATACTCTACGTTTCGCCAAATATTGCGGGTCACAACACCATTGCAGGCGCCGTTAAGCAGCAAACACCGCCCCGACGAGTCGTGGAAGTAGCAGTTCTTAATGATAAAGTCCGCGGCCTGGTTGGTGTGCGTATTCATCAGTGTACCGGGTCTACAAGCGACGGAAGAGTTCGTAGTCACCGTGCGCAAAGGCCCGGCCGGCAAGATAATGTGGAGACGGTCTGCAAGGGACCTGGCAGCCACGTTATCAGCATTCACATTATCTGTAGTAACCGACACCACAGTTGTTCTCGCAATAAGCGATGCCTGGTGAAACTTGTACAGGGAGAGCGACTGCCCCGGTTGAATACGCTGACCGGCATACGACGCAACGACCAGGCGGTTAGGGGCCTCCTGCCGCACTACGAGAGCGAAGTAGCCGTGAAGATTGATGATGTCATCACCATTGCACGAAATCTCACAGTTTTCAATGGTCGGTCCATGCTCGGTAAGGCGACTGTGGATTCCATCAGCGCAACAGGCATACAGCCGGTTAGTACCCGGCCGCCGCACAATGCGCACATGGTCGTATACATTGTGCCCTGCGCCACCATCCTCCAGAATCCCCATTCCAGGAGAATCGTATATCCCCACGTGTTCAACGTGAACTCTACTACAATTAGACACGTTCAACGCCCATGCGGTTCTATAAGGCAGTACCACACAATCGCCTGTATGAAAGAAGTCGTGATATTTCCATACAGAGTGATTAAGTGGGCTGAGATCATCGGTTAAATCGCCCTTATCCATGGTAATCGCAACCTGACGAAGGAGGGGATTGGTCACCTCGGCATGTTGCGCGATAAAGAGGCCTGTAGGGAAGCGCGGGATATACC
>DAIDKH010000035.1 GCA_027450145.1 Chthonomonadaceae bacterium
TAGGAGTCCGGCTACCGCCGCCTTACCAACCGTGCTGCGCCCTTGCCCGATTTTGCGCCATTCGTGCTTGGTCTTCTCAAGACCGCCGATCTAGGTTTCGTCAGCCTCTACCATGCAGTTGAAATTCTTAAAGGAGTTGTTCCGCATGGCGAAGAGATCCGGTGCAGTATGAACCAGGCCGTCTTTTGGCACACGCCGATACCACGATGCAGTTCATAGGAACTGATGCCATTTTTGCAGTTGGCGATGAGCCACATTGCAACGAGCCATTTGTCCAGGCTAAGAGGTCTGTATTCAAAAATTGTGCCAACCTTGACGCTGAACTGCCGTTTACAATCCTTACAGCGATACACGTGGCTCTTATAGAAGCTAGGATCGTCACCGGCGCAATGAGGGCAGACAACGCCGTCAGGGTAGGCCATCTGCACGGCGAAATGGCGGGTAACGTCGGGATCGGAGACGTAGTGGACGACTTCGACTAGGGTTTGCGGGCAAGCATCAAATACCACGTCTTTAGATTACCAGATTAGGCCGTGCGTGTCATGTCTATAAGTACCGTCTTTTTCGTCAACACTTTAAGAATATTAAGAGGAGGCAAGTCGATCGAGAAGCTTTTCAAGCGTTGACTCTGCGCGCTTATCCAGGGTGGTAAACGCGACCCCAGCGCAAGCAATACCGCTAGGTGTAACCCAATTGCGCATCACCCGGCATCTTACGACAAGGTCCTGAGCTACTGCGCGCTTGCGCGCGTACAGATTTTCGTCGTCGAAATGAACCTTTACATCAATAAGACCTTCGCATTTTGCGTGCGACGGCAATGCCAGCCGCAACCCCCCAGCACTGACGTCCTCGACAGTGCATTCAATCCACGTACTTTCGCCAACCGGAACATATTTTGCATTAAGGCGGGACGCAAAACGAGCGTCCAAGCGCCGTTTGATCTCCCTTCCCGGTGTGTCCCAGCGCAAATGAAGAGTGTCACCCTCCAATGACTGAACGCAACAGGTGTATCGCACAGCCTGCCCAATTTTAAGCGTCATTATATCGGCTGCATCACCAGGCGTCACCTTATTCAGATTTGTTGAGGCGAGCACCTTCACTACTATGTCGTTCTCAGCGCTGCCGACACCGATCATTTCACCATAGGCACGAGCACCACAACCCGGTAGAAGTATGTCCGTTATCAGGCGATCTGCATCACCTGTATTTGTACCCAACATAGTAGTCTCCATCATAATGCAAGAACGCAGTTACCTCCGTGGGCAGTGCCTCCTGCTATTGATGGCTAACGTCATGGTTAAACCACACAAATACTTGCCTGCACTCTTTAATTTCTATAGACCTGGCACTAATAATGGTCAAGATTTCGCCGATAATACCGCTACTTTAGCAGGTAAATTGACTTTGCAGGCAGGTTAATTCGCTGATGAGAACGAACAGTAAAGTTGTGTGGACCCTGGCAGTGGCGACAACGTTTCTTTGCACCCTATTAAACGGAAAGTCATTGTGGGGCATTGCGCTCGCAAGCGTTGCATTGGGCTTTGTCATCTATGAGCGGCGACTATTTCAGCGGCAACTGGACTCGCAACGAACGGATGTTGATGTTCCTAACGATCAATCAAAACACCGAGAAATACAAAGCGATGTAAATGATCTAGAGGTTGACGACCTCCGTCAGAAACTGGAGTCTGCGCAAAATGAGATCGCGACGCTTCATGGTGAAAAGGACATCATAATAGCGGACTTACAACTTGCATTCGACGAAGTTCGGGCTCTGGTTGAGGAGCTTGCGCTGCTCCGAAATATTCGGGAGGACAGGAACGAGCAACGCCAGGAGGCTGGTTTCCAGCGCACCGAGCGTGAGGCACTTGCAGCGCGCGTTGCCCACATGGCAGATCATCTAAGCGGACAGGTTATGGTCTCGCTCGAAGAAGCCGAAGACGCAATCTCCAAGGCCATTTCCGCCTTCGAACAAATGTCGAACGAAGCAGAAAACTCCATTGACAGTCTTCAGCAGTTTCTTAATATTGACAATGCACATAGCATAATAGCTGTTTCAGATCGTGCTGCGTCGCTCATGAGTAAATTCGTGACCAGCATGGTGGATACAGGTCACGAGATATCAGCGGCGGCAAATAAACTTCAAGCTTTTACATCCGTAGTCGCGCAACTGCGCGGCCTTTTAGATGAAATCGACCGGTTGGCTGACCAGACGACTATGCTTGCTCTTAATGCATCTATTGAGGCCGCTCGTGCAGGCGTGCATGGAAGAGGTTTTTCGGTAGTCGCGCAGGAAGTGCGGAAGCTATCCGATCGTAGCCGCATCGCTGCTGAAAACATGCGATCGCTTACCAGAAACCTCACGCAGGAAAATTCGAGCCTCGTTGAGACGCTTGGCATGGCCGCGAGTCGCAGTCTGGAGGAGAGCTGCGAAGCACAGGGCAAACTCAACTCGCTGCTCGTTAGCATACGCGAATCTGACGTTCAAACCAGAAACCTTCTCGACAAAATGGTGGGCCAGAACCGAAGCGTCATCAACGATGTTCAGCGAATCGTAATTGCCTTTCAGTTCCACGACTTGCTGAGACAGAGGCTAAATCACGTTTATGATCCACTTGTTGCACTTCGCGATGAGCTGCAGTCCGGATCAACCGATGTTGCTGCCTCGCAAGTACTGGGAACTGGCACAGATGGTAGAACGATTGCGCTTCCCGAGGAGAGCAAACGGATATCTGTGGGGATCGCACCAGAGCTGTTTGTGGTGAATTACGATGACAGCACCGAGGAGGACGATATCACCCTGTTTTAGGGCACCACCTACGGGTGCTCAGTAGTAGCGCAGGGGGTCGTGTCTACAGTTGGTGCTGTCTGTTTCAAACTTGGCTTTGCGCCCAATTCTACAAGGAGCTGCTCAAGCCGTGTTGCGGCTGTTTTCAAGCCGGCGCTGCCGCGTTTGCCGTCGCTAAGTTCACTGTAGGTTACTGGATCGCCAAATCGAACTACAATGCCTGCAGAAGTGAGCTTTGGCACTACTTTGCCGTATGGCATTAGCTTATCAGTATCAATAATTGCCGCCGGAACTACAGGCGCTCCAGTCCGCTGGGCGACCAGAAGTGCACCCGGCAGAATTGGCAATAGCGTGCCACTTTCGCTTAACTCGCCCTCCGGAAAGATTACCACAGGCTCGCCCTGCAGTAGGAGCTCCTCGGCCCGGCGAATCGCACCCCTGTCTGCCCCACCTCGTTTCACTGGAAAGCCCCTTAGCGACGCGATTAACCAGCCAACCAACTTCATCTCAAATAACTCACTAGCGGCCATCACGTAACAATACCGGCGCGACGCATACACAATGGTAGGCGGATCTGCGTTACTGATATGGTTGGGAGTAATAAGTACACCACCGTGGGAGGGGATTCTATCGCGGCCCTCAACGGTGATGCCTCCGGTCAGGCGGTAGATCACCCATAGAATCAGCCAGAAAATGGACCTTAGCGTAAGATACTTCATGCGGCCAATGAGCCCCTTTAAAATCACAGATCGTCTTCGCGCGAGCCGATGTACTGCCCTAAGCCCGATAAGCAAGGATGTTATCGCAACTTACAGCGTCTATAATATACTGTACTCACGTGTATTTACAAAGGTCCAACGCAAGCACTTCGTGTCATTAATCCAATGTCATTTACTGGAACACCTAAAGTATTTATTGAGCCCATGGTAGCTATGCACCTGGACGCAGTTATGTCCATAGATAGGCGCTCGTATTTTGTACCCTGGCATGCCTCGGCCTATCACACAGAGTTGCATAATCGCGCAGCAACCTACCTGGTCGCCTTGCAAAATGAAGAAGTGATAGCCTACGGAGGCTTGTGGGTAATTATGGACGAAGGCCATATTACAACCCTGGCTGTTGACCCGCTACACCGTGGCCGTCACATTGGTGAAAGGATGCTGCTTGCTTTAGTAGACGAAGCAATCCTACGTAAGGCAACGCACATAACTCTTGAGGTTAGAGAGCGTAATATCACCGCGCAATCTCTTTACACTAAGTACGGGTTTAAAAGGCGTGGTATTCGTCGAGGGTATTATACGGATAATGGCGAGAACGCGGTGATTATGTGGGCCGAGGATGTCGACAAACCTTCTTACCAGGAATTACTGGATAAGCTGCGCAACGCACTTGGCTAAGGATTCGGAAGCCGCATAGCAGCAACATCATACAGCACTCAAAGTCCGTAACTCTAACCTAGGGCCTAAACCAGGGCCGTTCCCCGTCTCCCGCTGGCTCCCCTATAGGCTGCGGGCAGCACAATAGCCCGCACGAAACTGTGCTTTCTGCCATGCGTCGTTCACCGGATGTTAACAAAGGATCCGTCGGATCATTTACAATGTTGCCGCGCGAAACATAGAGTGCTGCATTCATGAAGTCGTCCGGACGCATCCAGCGAGTATGGCCATCGGCAAACACATAGTTTCCACCACCATTGTGCCTTGTTCCAATCTGCCACTTTACGTGCAGCGTGCAGTGTGCAGCATACCTATCGTTCGGCAGCGCGTTCATACTGTCACCATAAGCATCATGAATCAACGCAGCTGATGGGCTGGGATCACTTGGTGGAGCGGAATCCCGCGCCCACCCGCTGTTTGCGAATCCATCCGCCCATAATACAACCGTCGCCGGAGTGGGGAACGACGCCTGGCTGTTATAGGTGGTGAACCGCGAAAAGACATAAACGTTCCACAGGTAGCTCGTGCGCGTGAAGTAGGTTGCGCTACCGGTACGTCCATCCCACACCGTCGCATGTGGGTCCGACGGACACACCCATACTACCCAGCCGTTCAAATAAGGAGCATGAATATCGGGCAGCATCGCATTTGGCGACACGCCGGGTATGGCGTAACTGTTGTCGTAATCCTGAAGGTACATGCTTGCGGCCATACCCAGTTGCTGTAGGTTAGATGCACAAACTGTGGACCTCACCTGCTCCCGGGCTTGAACCAACACTGGTGAAAGCAGGCTGGCGAGTACGGCGATTATACTGGTGGTGACAAGCAGTTCTACCAGCGTGAAGCCCTTGTTTGGTTTTTGATATACCTCACCCATGGTCCCACCGTACTGAGCATAAAGGATTTAAACCATTGAGTATTATCGGCGGGTAGCGTGCAAATATCAGGATGGAGTAAGGTGGAACACTGCAATTTCAGGAAGGGCGTTAACGCGAACAGGGATACCCAGTACTCCTAGGCCCCGTGAAACGTACATTTTGCCAGGCCAATGCTGGCTGTGAAACCAACCGCGTAGGTACTTACTTCGCTTATCCAACACCAAATCAGTAATAATTGGCAAGTCAATCTGTCCGCCGTGGGTATGACCGGCCAGTGTGGTGACGTTATATCCTCGAAGCACGTCGAATTCCAGAGGATTGTGCGTCATGCAGAGGACAGCATCGCGTTGTCGTACCTTACCGAACGCTTTTTCAGTATCGGGTTCTCCCGTGGCGTAATCATCGACACCCACAAGCCGTAATCCGTTTCTAAGCATCACCGAACTATTTACCAGTACCTCTACCCCTACATTGCGCAATGCGGCCTTAATAATTGGTGCTCCAAGCCAGTTGTCGCTAGCGTAGTCATGGTTGCCCAAAACGGCATAGCTACCCAGGGGAGCATGTAACTGTTGTATCGCACGGGCACAGGAGGGCATGAATGAGGTATGTGCCGTGATAAAATCGCCGGTAAGCAACACAATATCTGGGCGGTGCCTGTTGGCGGCGGCTATACAGCGATCAATAAAAGAACTCGAGACGCACCAGGATCGATGCAAATCGCTTATTTGAACAACAGTGCATGGTGAGGCCAGATTTGGAACGACCACCCTGTGATGAGTTGAAACAATCGTTTCGGTGTCCCAAAAAATACCATAGCCCCCCGCACCAGTAGTGGCAGCCAGAACGAGAGCCCGTTTAGCAAGCGAACGGCGAGACACCTGAACTTTATCTTGAGGTAAATCATCACCAATGGTCGTAGACATACACCTTGTATACCATGTTCATCGTAAATTGCGTTCCGCAATGCATTCATCCTAAGGTTGAGCATCCCATCGCGAAAAGGGTCAAAAGTTGGCTTGGTACCGAGCCGATCGGCTTCATAAGGAGGCGGCATGCCAGTTGACGCCCATGTAAGCGAGCGTCAATCAATGCTGCGGACAACTTCATCAGAACCCGGGCGAGGTTCACCCTACTCATCGCCCTAAAAATTTGCTAATACTTACATACAATGTAAGCCATAATGGGAGTATAATAGTTCGTGTAAATGTGAAATAGCTACGCCGGTGCTTATTTTCCCGGATGTAGCGACGAAATCAAGGAGTGTTGCCACTTGGCGAAGGTAGCTGTTAAACCGGGCGAAGGTTTTGAAACTGCCCTACGACGTTTTAAGAAGTTGACCATGGAGAGCGGTATCCTTAAGGAAGCACGCGCCCATGAGCACTATGAGAAACCCAGCGATCGACGTCGCCGGGAAGCAGCAGCTCGTCTGCGTAAAATCGCCAAGGCTCGCCGCCAGCAGGAGAGCCGCGACAGCCGATAGGTGTAACCTAGTCTGCTGGAGCTGTGCAAGGGCGCGTAATATGAATTACGCGCCCTTTTTTGCTTTATGCATGCGAATTGTCCATACGACACACAAAATGAACGACCACAATCAAACACCAAAGAGACTAGCGGTACTTGCTTTGGCACAGCAGGCTGCCAACTGCATGAACTGTGGTTTGGCCAGCACGCGAACCCAGGTTGTTTTCGGCGACGGTAACCCAGATGGTCCCTTACTCATTGTGGGCGAAGGCCCCGGTATGAATGAGGATCTCGAGGGTAGACCTTTCGTGGGCAAGGCGGGACAACTTCTGGATTCATGCCTGGCAGAGCAGACTATAGACCGACGACACATATACATAACGAACGTTGTGCGGTGCAGACCAACTATCCGCGAGGAGAAATCGGTGCGAAATCGGCCACCTAGCTCGGAAGAGATGGCAGCGTGCCTGCCCTGGCTGCAGCAAACAATCGCGATTATTCAACCCGTCGTAATTCTCTGTCTAGGTGCGCCCTCTGCCAAGACGATCATCAAGCCGGATTTCAGGATCACGCAGGAGCGCGGCCAATGGTTTTCCAATTCTTACGCCCCTAACATCATTGCCAGCTGGCACCCTTCCTATGTCATGAGGATGCACGGCGACGCGTACGACAAGGCCCGCGCTCAATTGGTTGGTGACATCGCGGCCGCACGCAATCGTGTGCGTGAAGTGCGCCGTACGCTCGAGCAAAGCACGGCATTAGAAGAGACCTAGTTCGCCCTGTCCTGGCCTAAACTTCACCAATGGAAAAAGGCGCACGCACTCTGCCTCGCCCCCAAAAGCTGGTGAAAGCCTCATTGCAAATTTATGTAGCTTGGCCACATAGTAGGCAGTGTTTTCGTCGTCGTTGTAGTCCTCAATGCGTGCCAAATCACCCAGGTCGCGCTCGTAAACGTCTACGAATTCTCCTACCACAACACCGGTCGCGACGGCGGCAGATCGCTTACGGTGCTCACTGCTAAACGTCTTGGTGGTTACCCGTTCCCGTCGCGCTAACAGTTCGATGTTAACATCTCGCTGAATCAGCCGATTGATCCACCGGTGGTACAGTCCCGGAACCGATGATGAGGCGTCGTTCAGGATAAGCGTAATAGCTTCTTCCAAAAACTGCCTACCAAACGGTTCGTCCGATCGAGAGCGTAGTGCTGCGCCTCTAAGGATCTGCTTGCCATCGTACGTTTGAAGCACATAGTTCTTAGTCTTAAGCGAGATCATCTTTCTATAGCGGCCATCGAAGGCGAGCCGTATGCCTGGAGGCATCTCGTCATCGATGCTGGCGACAAAAGCTCGCTCCGCCTCTTCTGTGCTAGCCCCATCAGGCGGAACGAAATAGACGCCATCGGTATCGATTTCAATAACACGGCAGCCACGTTTGGTCATCTTATTCGCGATAGACTGAACCAGGCTGCGCCCTAGTTCAGTTACGCGGCCTGCAGCAGCAGGATCGTTGAAAGGAAATGGGCCGCCGAGGTAACCGTAAAACGAGTTAATGAGCACTTTGAAACTTGCTTGCAAACCATCCCAGTATTCATAGTCGCTGCCACCATGCTCTTTAACCTTGGCGGCACGTTGCTTCGCCTCAATGCGCCGCTTGGTGAGCTCCTTCAGGCAGGGCAAAAATACGTTCTCTGTGTCGGATGCCGGTGCAATGTTTTCCGCAAGCATCAGGCTTGGGTAGAGGCTCTCTACATCAGCCTTTACCACATGGTTAATAACACCGGTTTCCACAAGCTGGGTGTAACCGCCTAAATTTGCTTCCTGGGTAGTGCCTATAGGTAGAGCCGTGCCCGTGCGTAAATAAGCACGTATGAGGAGAGAGTTTATCTTGTCACCAGCCCCACTAGCGGCAACTGCCTGGTAGTTGTCCGGTGTCATTTGCGTTTGGTAAAATTCCACAGGCGTCACCAAATTGGCAAGCTTTTGTGTCTCCACTACATCCTGCCGGGCATACTTGAGGACTGTGTCATGTTGGTTCGTCAACAGTTCTTCCATCCGATCACGTGGTAGCTCTACACGATCCTCATCGGCAAACCCAAATACTCTTGCGCACTCCTTCAATCCGTAGCGGGACAAAGCTCCGCGGGCCCAGTCAAATCGTTGAACGATCAAATAGGTATCAAGTACATGGCGGCCATGAATAGTTACTGGAGTAAATGGGCGGGTAAACCCGCCAATTGCATAGTTTCGCTGACGTTCTACACGGGGTTCGGTGGAGTTTCGGCCCAATGTCAGTGGTATACCCAACCGTTTAGCACGTCCAATGAGGTACGGTAGGTCAAAACCAAAAACGTTGTGCCCCTCCAACACATCAGGATTCCGCTCATTTACCATCTCAATGAAGCTAGAGATGACATGCTCCTCATCGCCCTCAATGATCTCTAGCAGTCCCTTGGTGTCCGCAACGGCTATCAACAGAATGCGTGCGTCCGGCAATGATGCGTCTAACCCAGTGGACTCGAGATCAAACTGCATCCGTACGATCTCTGAAAACTGCATGCCCTTAAACAGGGTGTCTCCCGATCGCATCAGCGCCATTCGCACGGGGCTGTTGACCGATATGAACGGCGTGTTCTTGTTTCTTAGCACCGCCTTCGCATCTGACCACTGGGTAAGTGAGCTAAACTCCAGCAAGTTACGTGCGCCTGCACCCTTTAGTACCGTTACCTCGCTATTTTCAGGTAGTTTGCTATCAAAAGCTGCTGTCACTAGCCACGGCCGCCAGCGCTCTACGGTGCGGCTCACCTTGTCGCCGTCCCGTCGATAAACCTCCAACTCCCCTTGAGGGTCCGCCTCAACAGCCACTATCCGCTGCCTGTCGCCGGCCCCATAAAGGAGTGGGCTCTCGTTAGGTGCAAAACCTGTCATAAAGCGCTCCCAACCTGTAATGATATCAGTGTACTCCACCTCGTCTCAACGCGCCTTACACCCATTTACCGGTAATGTTACCGTGAAGGAATATTGCCTGCTAGGCGCGAAACCATTGTGTGGTGAATGTAAGATTCTCGCACCGCCTGCATTTCTATATCTAACCGACACGCCAACATTTACAAAGGAGCCCCCCTTATGTCGGGTATGAAGCACGCGCCAGAGGCAGATATCGAAGAACTTCGAAACCTGCTGAACGAGCAGTACGTTGCGTCCAGTGTCTTAAAGGAGCTAATTCAGAACGCTGATGACTCTAAGGCGGTCGTATTGGCAGATTGGCAGCTATTAAAGCAACTAAATAATGCCACACTACCCCGCTACCCAACCGGTGTTGGTACCTCCGCGCCAGTTGAACCGCCAATTGCGCCAGGCATACTCGTGGCGCAGGCACAACGAGAACTCGAGGATTACCTGCGAAGTGTCGACCACCGGTTTTTCCATCCAGAAGTTGAGCCGTTGGCTCTGTTGTGGCCACCAGACTAACTGTGCCGGCTACCAAAGAGAGTGCCGCGCCTGCATCTTTTTCGTCTTAAAGTGGTGCAACCTGCGCTCCAGTACCTACGTCTACACACTAGACAGGGTATTAGTATGTGGTTATAAGCTTGTTAATGGGGCTCAATGCACACCCAGGTAGAGGAGGAACCCCTGTTGCTGGCATCGCTATTACAATGGCAAACACTCATTTATCTGGTTCCGTTTGGCATTGCCGCACTCATGTTGGTGCTTAGCGCAGTGCGCCCGCGTCATGGCAGCGGCCATAGCACACACGGCCTAACTCATCACCATGCGGCTGCTACCGGTACGGGTCATACTGCACACGGTGCGCATGCACGACATAGCACAGCAGCGGCAAAATCACAGAATGGCGGCACTACTACAAAGACGCACGCCAGAGCCTCAAAACCAGCAGAACGGAATCCAATCACCGCTGGCAGCACTCTGCTGCACATACTTGGGTTCGATGAGGTACCGATGGTCATCCTTATCGAAAGCTTTTTCCTTGCTTGGGGTGTGGGGGGCCTCCTCGCCAACCAGTACATTGGAGTGGCCCCCGACGGAAATCGCTCTATTTACATCTCACTGATTAGCGCCTTTGCCGCAGGAACGATTGGTACAGTTTTCGCAGGTCAAGCGCTTAGTCGCCTATTACCGCGCGATGAAAACCTAGCAATAGAACGCAATAGTCTTTTTGGTGCAACGGGTGAAGTGGCCTATACTGTTACTAACAGCGGTGGGAGAATATTGGTGTACGACCAGTACGGCACACTTCACGACGAAATGTGCACACTCGCCGCAGGGCATCAGCCGATTGCCAAAGGACAACGAGCACGCATATCGGATATTGATTCAAAAGGACGGTTGGTTGTTGAGCCTGAAAACCTCGACTTGACGAAGTTGTTGTGAAAGGAGCCTCTTAAAATGGGCATTGGACTACTGCTTGAAGTTATTGGAATTGCTCTGGCTCTCGCGGGTGCATTAGGCCACCAATTGGGACTTCCTTTAAGTGGCTTGTCGGGTGCGGTGCTTTCCCTTTTAGGAATTATCGTGATGATTGCAGGCGTCGCCGTCGTCTTGCTCTCCTTCTACAGGCGAACCAGCGCTGATATTGCGTTTGTTCGCACTGGGCAAGGCGGAAGCCATGTGGTACTAGATGGCGGTATTCGTGTCATACCGTTTCTGCACAACCTGCTTGAAGTAAACTTACGAACCATGAAACTAGGCGTTAATCCCCGTGGTCAAAATGCCTTGATCACGCATGATAATTTGCGAGCCAATGTGCTGGCGCAGTTTTACATACGAGTACAGGCAGACCACGAACACATTCTTAATGCAGCCCGCTCGTTGGGCCAGAACAGCGTCAATGCCGAAACTGTCGAGGCACTGGTAAGCGAGAAATTAGTATCAGCTCTTCGTGCAATTGCATCGCAAATGGATCTATTTGAGATACATACCAAACGTGATGAGTTTGCGGAAAGGGTGAAGGAACACGTAAAAGTAGACCTGGAATCCAACGGATTATTACTTGAATCTGTTACGATTTCGGAACTTGACCAGACCGACCCGTCAGAACTTAGCGACGACAACGTATTCGACGCCCAGGGCAAACGTAAGATCACCGAAATCACCGCTGCGGCAGCGGTAGAGCGCAACAACCTGGAGCGCGAAGCAGAGCAGGCCAGGAAGCTAAAGGACGTACAGACGCGCCAGCAGATCCTAACACTTGAACAACAGCAGGCTGAAGCTGAACAGCAGCAGCAGACAGAAATAGCCAAAATCAAGGCACAACTGGACCGTGAAACTCAGGAAGCTCAGATTAATCAGCAGCGGTCAATTGAGCTCGCAAAAATTGATAGAGACAGGCAGCTTCAGGAACAGGATATCGTCCGGCAACAGGCTGTTGAGATTGCCCGGGCAACCCAAGAAAAAGCAGTTCAAGCTGCACAGATTGCCAAAGAGCAGGAAATTCAGATGGCGACAGTCGACAGGGAGAAGAGTGTCGAGCTGGCTAATCGCCTTAAACAGATCGCCATTGCTGAACAAGATGCCGCCCGTATAAAGGCAGAGGAGGCAGCGCTTTTGGCCGCAGCTGAGAAGGAGAAAGCCAACCAGCAAGTGCAAACTGTTCAGCAGCTCGCTGAGGCCGAACGAGACGCCAAAAAGCTCTTGATCGCCGCACAGCAGCAGATTGAGCAGGATAAGCTGAAGCAACAGACTATTGCCGACGTAGACGCCTACTCACGCGTTAAACAGGCAGAGGCCGAACAGGAATCAGCCCAGAAACAGGCCGAAGCCAAACGTCAGCTGGCCGAGGCGGAGGCGCAGGCTCGCGAAATGGTGGCACGCGGTGAGAAGGCGCAGCAGATGGTGGCGGTTGACGTCGCTCGCGAACAGGTTAACGTGGAACAGGCCAAGGTGGATGTAGAACGGAAGCAATTGGAGAACCGTCAGGAGTTCGCGGAGGCAGGTATTCAGCTGGAGGTCCGTAAACTCTCCATACAAGCCAATAGGGACGTTCAGATGGAATTCGCGCGAGCGATGGCAAGCTTCCTGGCGAACGGTCACATGACTCTCTACGGCACTCCAGAGACTGCCAATAGCATGATGGACAATATGGCCAAGGGCTTCGGCTTCCGGTCGCTTATAGAAGGTTTCATGAACGGAGACGACAGTTCCGGCAGTGCAGGACTTGCTGGCCTCACTTCACAGCTGGGCGGATTGCTAAAACCCGCGCTTGCGAAGCTTGGAGGCGACAGTGGCGCAGTAGATACCGGCCAGCTAGCAGAGAAGCTCGCCCGTGATCCAGCGTTTCTTAACGCGCTGAACAGTGCAGCCTCACGCCACATCCCCGATACCGAAGCGGTGGTCACCACAGCCAAGTCGGTAGAACCATCTTCGCGTAGTACAAGAGACAGCAGTTCTAACCACGTGTAGTGCAACTAGCGCGCCTGCGGTGCAGCTAACAGGCTGCACCGTGGGTGCCGACTGCATCTAGTCAGTTGGCAACCGGTGCCATGCGGAGTGTTCAGTTCACCAGTGGACCACCCCAAACACCGATTCCGAGTGCGATTTCTAGATTAATGCAACAGTCCTGATGATTAGCTGAATGTAACACTCACTAAGGTGGATTACCCAGGCTTGCAACCGATACCTGCGCCCGGTTGGATCAAAATACCGCTTTGCGCCCTCATTCGCCTGTCGCCCATGATAGGCACACACCAGGAGAAGTCTTCCTCATCACTGCACTGCATTGATACGCCTAACTTCACGGATAGCCGCAAGCAAGTGTTCAATGACCGTCTCTGGGTACCTGAATCGCGTGACTATCTCGCGTGCTATACGGGGCCAAAGGTTTTGGCCGAATCGGGTCGCGTAACGCCGCGAGTCTTTATTACTGCAACAAGTCTGCTGGTTATCCGCCGTTTGGCATCGCTCCCGCCTACCAACTCTGATGGTGTAACCTACGCGTCTGGTAACTGGATAGGCTTCGGGCCGAGGCGCACGGTGCCAGAGTGCTTTACGACCAGATTTACCAAGTGGTATAAACCGATAAACGGACGCCAACCCGGGACATCCTCTACGCAATTCCTTGAAATGAGGACGACCGCGCCCAAAACCATAACAAATCACTAACAGAGGTGGCTGCTGGCAGCCAAATCTGCCAACAGCCACCCTTAGAGCATGTTTCTATTCCGAATCGCCTACCGCAACCCGCGGGCAGAGCGTGCCAAGTCACCGCGTCGCCTAACTAATCACCAATTCGCTGTTCGCCAGAGGTGTTGCACGACCCGGCAACATCCCATGCCCAAGTGGGCCCGTCACAACCAGATAGATAGCCCTTTGGAGGGTTAGGTCCTAACCCTGGAATAAATTTCACGTGTCCATCCGCGTATTCGATTGTATCACCGCCAGGGTGGAATACATGGTCATCGTCGGAGTCATATGGCGCATTCCAACAGCGCATTACACGTGTCTCTGCTGGACGCGCGAAGAATGAGAGCGTCAACGCGGCAGGCGCCCGACCAGTACAGCTGTCACCAGGTGCAGGTGTATAGTTGTAGCCGTTAATTACACCACCACCGCCGCACAGGTGCGTATCACTGTTATGCGGAAACCCAGTGAGCTTGTTGTAAGGAGCGTCGGGCATAGAGAAGTTCTCGTGCGTAAACTTATAACTGGTACCGTAGACATCTGAGAACGATTTGCCGCTAATCTGTGAAAGCTGTCCGGCTGTTAAGACCACTGGCGGTACATCGGGGTTTGCACCGGTAAGCTCAAATCCTGTATCATCTGGACAGTGAAACACCCCCTGGTTCTTTACATAGGGCATAATCTCCGCCGGCACACCTGCCATCTGCTTCCCGCTAAGGTTAGATGTAAGGGGTCCTATCATGTACTGCGGTGCGTAGGCAATTGGCTGAGTTTCGTCATAATCCTCGTCGTACATCAGGATACCGAGGCCGAACTGCTTTAGATTGGAAGTACAGGTGGCAACGCGCGCCTTCTCTCGGGCCTGCGCGAACACGGGAAACAGTATCGCCGCTAAAATTGCAATAATTGCAATAACTACCAACAGTTCAATAAGCGTGAATGCGTGCTTTTTCAAGTCTTACGGTAGCTCCTTTAGATTTATTACTGCAATAGTTTACAATATATAAATTAACACAGCATTAAGAAATAGAGTGCTTTGTGAATACGACGAAAAACGCAAACAGTATGTGAATACGATACCGGGCGAGGCAATTGCTCGACCGATTCATCGGATGGGGTTCAACCTAACCGCCTTTGCCTATTCTCTCGGAGGGTCAGAAGGATGTTCGTTTGGCCTTCCGCCATTCCAGTTATAAATTGCCCCGCCAATTCGGCCATACATCTGGTCGTGCGGACCGTCGCTTTTACTGTAGTGCACAACTCGTACGGAAACCGCGTGCCCATCAGCTGCAACCAGTGCAAACCGATGATTGTGTGTAGAAGGGTACGGAACCAGACCACGAACCCGGGACTCGGTGTCTGTATATTCGAAGCTGCCCTGATTTCCTTTGAAAAGCGGAGGCTGTTTTCCACGTCCAGTGTTTGCTGCCATACAACCTGCCTCAACCAGCATCGCCGTTTGGGCAGGTAGTTCGAGGTTATAAAGGGGAAATGGACCTCGCGCAAACGTGTTTTGAAACCGCGAATTGAGTGCATAATCGGCGCGAACACGACATCCCGTCGAAGGATCCGTTAGTCGATCGCGGTGCACTGACGCTGGATTGTGAAGGACCCACTCTTCCTGACAATACCCACGAATTCTTTGGGTCCAGTCTATGCACGAGGGAATTGAGACAGGTACCGGTAGATCTCCGTCGTAATCCTGCGAATAGAGTTGCAGGCCATAAGCCAGCCGATGAAGATGTGAAATGCTGGCTATTCTGTCGTCATTGTCTCGGCGCCAGGCAAGAAGAGTAGGCGCAGCCAAAACAGCGACGGCAAGAGCAAATATCGCCGTACCTATCACAACGCGAACCGAATGGCCGGCCGGGGTGCCCACCGTAATTGCACCAGGCTCGCTCATTGGGGCACGCCAAACTCCATCTGTCGGCGTTGATCAACCTGCACGATGGCTGCACCGATCTCGTTGGCAAGCCCTTTTATGGTTAGGTTAGCCGCATCGGCATCCGCTTTATCAGCCAGAGTGATACCACGTGCCAGTACTTTACCGGCCTCAGTATCCGCACGCACCTCGTATGGCGCAAGGTCGCGGTCTACCAGATAGTCCAGGTTTTTGGCGGTAGTCTCTGCACGTTGAGCTGCAGTTTGACCACCTGCCGAAACCATGTCACAAATCACTATCTCTTTTATGGAAATCTGAGCGGCCGATTGTCCGTTCAACGTGATAGGCTTAACCTGAGCTTGCCAGGTGGGATCTACCTGGCTGATTCTAATGGGTAGATCTAACTGCTTTATCACAGCCAGCGCCGCCCGTATGCGTTGTGGAGTTGGCGGGTGGTCCCTGTAGATCCCAAGGTTCGTATCTCCATGATCCCTTTCATAGGCTGCCAGCCTAACCATAAAGGTGTACATAGCAACAGGATTGTACGGCGTGTGGGTCAACAGCATCATACCTGTGTGGTCAGCATCCTCTTCAGCCTTCACGCTATAGCCATTTATTCTGGCAATGTTGTACAGCTCAGAGCCCTGCAATACTTCAAATCCCGCGCTGGGCAGGTCATTGTTGCCTCGGCTTAAGATCATGGCGAGTGCTGCAATCTGGATTGGTGTAAGAATAGCCTGCGCCTTCTTCTGCTCGCGCATCAGGGTAATCACATGGTGATGGTCAGCATGGCCAATTTCGTGAGCGAGTACCGCAGCAAGCTCATCGTCGGAATGGACGAACTTTAGAAGGCCTGTGTTTACATAAATAAAACCGCCCGGCAGTGAAAATGCATTCACATCGGGGTTTTCAACCACATGGAATGTGTAGTGAAAAGGTTTTAGAAGAGACGAACCAAACAGAGCAGGTATAGGGTATTTGTCAGCGGCAGCTGCAATTACCTGGCCAATTTTGTTTACACGCTCCCACAAGGGACCGCTCGTAATGACTTTCGCCTGCTTCGCTTCTTCCGCGGCCGCCTTTTCACCGATGATGACCTCAGGATCATTCTTCAGAGAGTAACCGGGTGCAACCTCTGTAGCGGCATTAGGAGCAGGTGGAGCTCCAGAAGCCGGAATTGAGCAAACACTCGTGCCCAACATCGCGCCGATGATAGTTACTGCGTACCCAATATCCTTTAGGTTCAATGGGAATTCCTTCTTGTCAACCGTCAATCTGCCCCAAACAAAGCGGCACGAGGAAGCTAAAGTGGCAAAAGCGACTCGTGTGTACCGTCCACCCATACGATTTCAGCATCCAGTAGAGTGCCCTCTAACAGGATGTTGATGCTCGTAAGGCCGGCTAACTCTGCCGATGAGCCATCGCCCTTGATGCCTAAAGACACCCACAAACCGTCTAGGGAGTCAACGCGCGAGCAGGTGACCACAATGCGACGCCCCATTGCAATCAACTCCACCGTGCAGGGAAACAACTCCTGCCGCTGCAATTGCCTCTCACCGGTAATCACTGTTACATAGCGGCTAAGTGTTGCCCGCACCATAGGACTCGACGGTGATGACGCGTCAATGTTCAAGGAAAACCCGGCTAGATCCTCTGGCTGTACGGGTTGCTCATTTAGATAGACGCTGTAGGAGAGTGGATCCGTACTCTCGACGAATAGGTGTACGAGTCCACCGCCCATAATTCTTGCCACATCAGACGCAACATCCCGGGGAGCAGCACCATTGTTTTGCATACTTTTCTGCCTCAGTAACGGGTGTATCTAATGCGCCTTCCGCCACCACCGCCACCAAACAGGCGGGCGAAAAACGCTAAAACGATAACAAACAGTATACCTGCCACAATTGTATGAAACCAGTTGAACCCGCCCGGCACGTAATAACCGTTCACATAAATTGGCGGGTTGTAATAGAACGCAGGATGGAATGGAGTGTAGTAATACCAGGAAGGCCGATTCCAGTAGTAGCTATAGTCGCTAAACCCACCGTAATATCGCGCCGGCGCCGATCTGCCGCCGTAAGTATAAGGAGCGTGTGAGTACGTATATGTCCGCCCGCTACCAAATGAGCCAGAGCGACCGAAAGAACTCCCCGATCTGCCGCCAGACGACGAACTATATCCGCGATAACCGCCAAATGAGCCAGAGGAGCGAGGTGCCGAGCTTCCAAAACTCCTGTGTCCAAAGAAACTGCCGCCAGATGATCGGCTTCCACCGCCAAATGAACCGCCACGACCGAACGAACCTCCAGACCTGCTACCAAACGAACTACCAAAGCTGTGGCCGCCACCAAAGCTATGCCCACCGCCAAAGCTATGCCCGCCACCAAACGAACCGCGCGCGAATGCCGGAACTGACGCCAACGGTGCACTAAGGATCAAACAGGCCAGTGAAGTTACGAATAACAGTCGAACCCATATTGCTTTCAATATGCTATCCCCCCTGCAAGCTATATAAACGAGATCGTTGCGACCTCATCTGCGCCCAGCCAATGAGGTCTGTAAATTGTGATGTATGCCTGTACCTGGTTTTGCTCTGCGTCGATGTCTACCACCGCCTCTACAATACCATCGGTAACATCCCGACCATTGTAGAGCACAGTCGTCGCCTCAAACGCAAACCCCGGGTGTGTGTTCTCAATAATTAAATCATGGCCTGGGAAGATTATTTGCAGTCTCCCCGGAAAAATTCCTACCGGGCTGCCAGGATTATCCTGCGGATACACTTGGGCCGAGATGTCCCCACCCGCGCTGATACCACCCCGAACAGGCTCTCCATCCGCATCACGGCCTGCTTGTAATGAAACCTGAAGCTTTTCCGCAGGCCAATCCTGCCCGTTTAGGGTTAATGTCGTGGTGTCCCAATCACCACCTGTCTGAAAGGTCACGATATTCATCACGTGCAATCCCACCTCAATATCATAGGATTAGGGGTAACAAACCTATACGAACTTGAACAATCATACCTGAAACCGTTGAGTGCACCATGACTATACTGAACTTTGAGGGCTTTGGTTTCATTGGCCCACACAGTGGTGGCACCGTTGCGCAGGTCTGGAATGCGCAACGGTGCCTTTCGCACTACTCGCTAAAACAACAACAAGCCATTTGCACTAACGAATTTCATTTGCCGCAGTATCGGGCTGCGAAACGCCCACTTCAATAATTGTATAGCTTCCGTTGATTAGCCGTAGCGCGTAGTCTACTCGCACTGTCTTTTCAACGTTGTGGCTATCAGCATACCGGTGTTCTCCGCTAAGCACAATCACTCCCGGATCCGGCGTCGATATCATCCGCAGGTCAAAGGACAGCGTTGTCATATTGCGCTGAGCATCGTGCGTGATGTCAAGATAGTCGTTGGATGTCATAGAGTACTTGTAAACACCTTGCAAATACACGCCGATTCGCACATTGGGCAGAGTATGTAGCGCCAGCGGCGAGATGTTGCTGTTTATCCAGCTATCGCAGATGTCATCGATCGCTCGTTGTTGCAGAACACCCGTTGGCAATCCTACCGATCGTGTGAGGTAGTAGTCGTCAGTAGATGGGTAGAGGCTTGCATAGGCCAAATATCCTCTTTGTGGCACTGACAACACTAGATCTGCGTTCGAGATATACGGGGGCAGTACACCATAGTAGTAATATGGTGACCAACTGGCATAGCCGATTGTGAACACATTGACATAGTATGGGTAGTACGCTAGTCCCGTTAAGAACCATGGATAGATCCACGTTGGATACGTCGTGTAAATCAACCTGCTGTAAACCCCACTGGGGAACCTGTACACATACGTATTATTAAATCTTGTGGGCTTACCGACAAAACGTGTCGGTACGGACTGCACTATGATTCGCCCGCCATCCGATGCGCGCCCCACACCCGGTGCACTCCTTGGTGTGACGATGCCAGGAAGGCGAGGAAGAGTGCCACCAGGAATCCTGGGTGTACTTCCGCCAGACGGCCTGGTTGGGCTGCCACCTGGGCGTTTAGGATCCACTCTACCGGAACCTTGCTGCGCAGACGTTCCGGGGCGACGTGGAAGTGTGGCACCCGGGCGAGAGGGTGTACCGCCACGTGGTGTTCGCGGTACGTAACCTCCCCCAGGGCGCGATGGCGTACTACCGCCAGGGCGTGATGGCGTACTACCGCCAGGGCGTAATGGCGTACTACCGCCAGGGCGTGATGGTGTGCTGCCGCGGGGTGTGCGGGGCGTCGTACCGCCCTTCCCGCCGGCTGGCGCTCTTGGTGTAGACGGCCCACCGCCCTTGTTCGGCGCTCTACTCCCATCCCCTCGCTGTTGGCTCATTGTTCTTACGTTATTGTTATAGCCGCTACCATCCCGCAGTCCTTGCGCGTTCGCAGCAGCCGTTTCAACCAGCATTAATACAGACAATCCTAAAGCAAATGACTTTAAGCTTAATCGGCAATTTCTGTACATGACTTTAACCTCCCACACAACGAACGCGCTCAAAGTTGCGCTTGTGTTCGTTGCTCTGCAATTCCCATTCATTACCCTTCCTTACGAGATGCGAATTATGGTAATTCCACGTACGCATTAAGGCAAAATCATTGCATGTGATAGAAGAGTGGAGTTGAAAAAAGGCAGCATAATTCAACACTATATTTCATGTAGTCAACCGTCGTTCCAATTGTATGAATTATTCCAGGCAACCATCCGGCTTGTTACTACGACTAACTGTTTAAGTGCTTTGTAGCTTGGATGCCGTGAGCCGCAACCGAAGACTAAATTGTTGGAGTGAGATATGAACACAAATGAAAATGCAATGCCACCACAACGACACGTGTGGCGGCATTCCACCTGCAAAGGGGAGACATTTAAGGTATGTTAGTGGAAGTACCGGGACCCTTTGAAGTGGATACACCTACCTCGGTGATCACATAATTTCGCCCCTGTTCGCGAAGGGCATAGCTCACGATGACCTGATGTTTCACGTTTTTATGGTCGAGGTAAATATGCTCTCCTTGCAACACTATGACGCCGCGTGCAGGAGTCGCGACCATATTAAGGTGATAACTAAGGGTTTTTAAGGTTCTCTGTGCGTCGTGAGTTAAATCGAGGTAATCCCCCGGGGAGATCGAGTATCGGTACTTCCCATCAAGGTAGACCGCAATTCGATCATTACGATTGGTATGTGCAGCCAACGGCGCCAAATTGTCGGTAAGCCAACAGTCCTCAATATCTCGAACCACCTGTGCCTGAATGTCATTCATGGGCAGCGAGACAGATCGTACGAGGTAGTAATTGTTTGCCGCAGAATTGACCGATTTGAGCGCTAAAAAGCCGCTGGTAGGTTGGGCAACGTAAATCCCTGTGTTGCTTATGTATTTAGGTGCGCATCCATAGTAATAGTATGGTGACCAACTGGTGTCGCCATAGGTATACACGTTGGAATAAAATGGGTAATAGCCCAATCCGTTGCTGTAATACGGATCGATCCACCCAGGGTATTGCGTGTAGATGATACGTGAATAAACGCCGTTTGGGTATTTGTACGAGTAACTCTCCGCAGATCTATTAAACCTGTCGGCCGCAGTCATTGAACCAGGCGCAATCGTAATAGTTCCGCCTGTTGAAGCATCGCCAACCGAACGTCCGCCGCCACCCGATCCTCCCGATCCACCAGATGGAGGAGTGTAGTGTGGAACACCACGATTACGAGGAGGCGAGTAGGAGGGTTGCGGAGGCGGGTTGTACTGTGGAGGTGGGCTATTATGCGGCGCAGGAGGGTTGTTCCTCGGCGCTGGGCGTGACCTACTCTGGGCAGCCGAAATACCGGGCGATCCCGCAAGTGCAATGCCCACCATTACCAAAATACTGAGGTCTAACGTAACATTTCGCATCGCTTCACCTCCGTAGCGTCGCTGCAGGCAATTTAACCTATGTGCCGCATTTATACATGTTCGATGTATTCTTAATACACCTTACGCAAGATGCGCGAGTTGAATTCCGCGTAACAGCTATACGAGACAAAGGTAGGTGCTTATTAACTACTCCGCCAAACCTGCCGCTGCAGATGGACCGGCACTGCGGGGTCTTCTCACTGCAGAGCTCCATCTCCTGTTTCACCGGTGCGAATTCTAATGACTTCCGCCGTGGGAATGAGGAAAATTTTACCATCGCCTATCTCGCCGGTACGCGCATGCTGCGCTATCACATCTGCTATATGACGTGCCTCGGCGTCCGTTGTGACTATCTCAATCTTAATCTTCTGGAGCAGATTGACCTTATACTCGGCCCCCCTGTAGTGGTGAGTTACACCCTTCTGCTTTCCAGCACCACGCACTTCGGAAACGGTCATGCCATTTACGCCAATTTCTTCGAGTGCGGCCTTCACCTCGTCCAGCTTCTGTGGCCTTATTAACGCTTCAATTTTTATCATTGGGTTGCCTCTCTGCAACTGTTTATTTCAACCACTCGCGAAAATGCCTCAGCACAATAGTATACCCAAGCCTATTTAGTGGGACGCACCGTATGTATTTCTGGAATGCGCATTAGTGCCTCGGTTTGCCATGCCGACAGGTTTCACGGAATACAATTGTTGCGCTGTGCGCAAAGAAATGACCCGCGCAGCCGTTACGGCGACGCGGGTCATTTCATCCATTTAGCAACTGTGACGAGTTACTCCAGGGCAGTATCGCCTGTCTCGCCGGTTCTAATCCTGATGACATCGGCTGTTGGTATCAGGAAGATCTTTCCATCACCAATTTCTCCGGTTTGGGCTGCTTTGGCTATCGTATCGGCGATTGCCCGCGCCTCCGTATCAGTCGCTACAATCTCAAGCTTGATCTTTTGCAAGAGGTTCACCGCGTATTCGGCGCCACGGTAGTGATGCGTTACTCCCTTCTGCTTGCCCGCACCTCGCACCTCGGAGACGGTCATCCCTTTCACCCCTATCTCCTCCAGTGCCTGCTTCACGTCATCCAGCTTCTGAGGCCGTATGAGCGCCTCTACCTTTATCATTGCCAACTCCTCTCATTTGGGCCACGGTGTATTTACGCGCGGCCCAATGTTATCAGCGTGTGATCGATCCTATCAACTAACCCTGGTGGGCTGGGTGAGCCTCTGAAGCGCCAGATTGAGAGAATGCACTTGGTGTCATTGCACCAGGCATAGCGCCGGGAACAAGTGCATACTCCGGATACGCTGGAATACCGTGCTCATGGATATCGAGTCCCTCGATTTCTCCCGCTTTGGATACTCGAAGGAAGCCCATTTTGTGAACGGCGAACATCAGCACATACGCCGCAACAAAAGTTGACAGAGTGATTACAGCGCTACCTATGAACTGAGCCTCCAGAAGGGTCCAACCACCACCGTAGAACAGCCCCTTCAGCGCCGTACCAGACATACCGTATGCACCGCTGCCGCTGAACTGGCCGCTAGCAAACAGTCCGAGAGAGAGCGTTCCCCAAATTCCTGCCAGGCAGTGCACTGGAACCGCGCCAATTGGATCATCAATTCGAAGATATTCAAGCAGGTTAACACCTGCCACGACCACCACACCCGCCACAGCGCCGAGGATGACTGCTCCCGTTGGCGTTACCCAATAACATGGGCAAGTGATGGCAACCAACCCTGCCAGAAACCCGTTAACCGTAAAGCCAAGGTCCCACTTCTTCGTCTGCGGAAAGGCGTAGATCATTGCCATAAGCCCACCGGAGCACGCCGCAAGTGTTGTATTAGCGGATACACGACCGATACCAGCGAAGTCTAGAGCAGAAAGTGTACTCCCTGGGTTAAAGCCATACCAACCGAACCAAAGGATAAGACCACCCGAACATGCGATTACCAGGTCATGTGGCAGCATAGGTCCACCGCCATCTCGTTTAAACTTGCGGCCGATGCGCGGTCCTAGAACTAGTGACCCAGCAAGAGCGATGGTACCTCCAATGGTGTGCACAACTGTAGAACCTGCGAAATCATGGAAGCTCTGGCCCAAACCTGGCAGGAAATTTCCGGGGCTGCCCATAAGAGCAAGGAACCCGTCCGGTCCCCACGCCCAGTGTCCAATGATGGGATAGATGAAGCCAGAAACACCAACGCTGTAGATAAGGTCGCCCACAAACCCCGTGCGTCCTATCATGGCACCAGAGCAAACTGTAGAACAGGTATCTGCAAAGGCAAACTGGAAGATCCAGTGGGCCAGGAAAGCCACGGAGGTGTCTGTAGTAGATCCAGCAACAGTATAGGAATAGGTTGCAGGTGCATGGTCCAGGAAGAACCAGTGCATACCGATGAACCCGTTACCGGTGCTGAACATGAAAGCGTATCCCCATGCCCAGAACAGCAGTCCGCACAGACACGTATCTACCACGCACTCCATAAGAACGTTTACGGTTTCACGAGATCTGCAAAAGCCAGCTTCCAGCATGGTAAACCCAACCTGCATTGCGAACACCAGGTAGGCTGCAACCAGTACCCAAGTGGTGTTAATTGCACTCACAACCTGGGCATTTGACGCGTGTGGTGCTGGATCAGCACTCGCCGCACCACCGGTTAGAAACGAATAGATTGCAAAGATTGCAACCAGGATGGCAAGTGCCACCGTTTTGCCCAAGAGCAGTGTATAACCATACCGCCGCCATTGTGGATCGGCCAATCGCTGTTTAAGTCGCGCTACTTTTTCTGTTCGGGTAAGCCGATCGGCACATCTCTGCTTTCTTGAAAACATATAGGTGTGTCTCCTTCCAATTTTCCTTAATTGGAATAATTTGCGCAGGTTAGAATTTCACCACTGCACTGGCATAAAAGGTGTCCTGATCTGGACTAGTACCGGAGCCTGCAAGGAAGAACGACTGGTTTGAATGGTCATGCCGGTATTCAAGGCGGGTAATCAAATTGCCCTTGAAAAAGTCATATTCGTAATCCAGCGTAAACTCGTCCAGTTTGTTATAACCAGTGGCTCCGGTTCGAAGTCCCACCCCGCCGGCACCGGGTATATCCTCAAATTGCTCAATGCGCGCTGCAATGTCGGACTTAGGATTGAGCTGATATTTCACGTAGGCAGCCATATCCAGCCAGTTGCCGGAAACATGAGCGGTGCCATTTGTTCCGGCGCCCTGACCGTAGTCTAATTCACCCGCAATCTTGAGGGCAGAAGTAGCCTGGTACGTGGGCAAGAACTCAAACAGGTTGGTTTTTATGTAGCCTTTGTTAAACGGCACACCGTAAGCGCCCGTGCCTTCACTGCCACCCATATAGCCCAGCACACCGGTGAACTTACTGTTCGGTGTCCAGGTAAAGTTAACGATGCCACTCTTCGCGTTATTATCGTCCGCTACATCGTTCCAACCATTCACGATTGCACCATAAGCCGTAACTGTGGGTGACAGGGGTACGCTCCCACGTAGACCAAAGTGGTAGAACGGAATAGCGTACTGAAAGCCAAAACTCCTGGAGTACTCATCGTTGCTGCTGCTTTCAATGACCTCCTGCCCAAAGGGGGTCACCCATTTGCCGAAATCGAAAGTGACCGGGTATTTGTCGATGTTGACAGTCTTGGTAACGTACAGCTGCTGAAACGTTTGCCAAGAGGATGTACCGCCAGGCTCATTTGCCTGCACAATTTTCGCAGTATCGCCAGCCGTCAATGTGGCTGTAATTCCAAACGGTATACCGGCTCCCTCATTTCGATGCAGATTCACTTCAAAGAGACTGAGTGTCGGCATACGGTCGTTGATATCGAAGCTGCGTCCTACGTTATCTATTCCCACGGAACCGCCGCCCTGCAGCGCCAACGTGGATGCAGTGTGCGGAGCCCGGAAGTTGATACCAAAATAGAGATCTGCAAGACCAGAGACCGTAATTGCACCGGGTTTGGGCGCGCTATCTGCTCTGGCTAGCCCGCCACAGGCGGCGAGCATCAGCGCAGGAGCCAGCGATTTCTTAAGAGTGCGACAGTGACCGAATGTTCTTCGGTGCGACTTTTTCAGGCGGATCACAGATAGTTGTCCTCCCTGCGATAGAATCAGGAATTGATGAAAATTTCCAGCGCTATAGCGATCATTAGCCAACGACTAATAGCCAGCATTGCCATACAATGAGCATGTACTAATCTATGGACATGCTAAAATGGCAGCGCCAATCATTGGCAAAGATAGAAATAGGTAAAGAATCGGTGGCTCGACAATGTTAGCCGAACGGTAACCGACGTGGAGAGCAACATCTGCGTTGCTGGTTTTGCCTTGAAGTAGTAAGGCTGTAGCCTGCGGCGTCAATGCCGCGAAGAAGAAATCACATTTAAAGGACCGGTTAGGCTTCAAATCTGATTACAACGAGAGCGGTTCCCGAAGTAATCAATATTATAACAAACGTTTCATTCTATGTCAAGATGCCAGTGAATATTTGTCACAATCTACCCAATTTACTGCGGCTGTGCCGACTACGCCACCTGAGGCTTTAGATGCAATTTTGCGCATTGAACTATCCATTCCGCTTAAATGCTTTGCCCGTCTCCAAACATCTTCGCAACGTGCACCAGACCAACCTACAACGGAGAGTTGACCTGGAAACAACAATGATAGTATGCTTGATCTGGTAATGGGTAAATCTGCAGTCAGCTAAATCATGGCGTCTCAACCTCGGTTAGCTGGCCCATAAGCAGACCTATCCTCATCGTCATATTTGTAGTAAATTCGGACAAACGGACCGAAGACGGAACGAGGGAGAAACCTTTATGAACTCTGGTGCAGCACCTGGCAGCACACCTCTTAGCACCGAGGAACTGCAATTAATGAACGCCTGGTGGCGTGCGGCAAACTACCTCTCAGTGGGCCAGATCTATCTTTTCGACAATCCTTTATTGAGGGAGCCCCTACGCGCGGAGCACGTGAAGCCGCGATTGTTGGGCCATTGGGGCACAACGCCGGGCCTCAACTTTATCTATGTGCACATGAATCGCATCATCAGAAAGCGGTCAATCAGCGCAATCTACGTAACTGGGCCGGGCCACGGCGGTCCCGGATTAGTTGCCAATACGTACCTGGAAGGTACCTATAGCGAGCATTATCCAAATATATCGCAAGATGCCGAAGGCATGAAGCGACTGTTCAAACAGTTCTCGTTCCCCGGCGGCATTCCCAGTCACGTCGCCCCAGAAACACCTGGCTCTATACATGAGGGAGGCGAGTTGGGCTATGCAATTGCGCACGCGTACGGTGCCGCGTTCGACAATCCTGATCTTTTGGTGTGTTGTGTAATTGGTGACGGCGAAGCGGAGACCGGCCCCCTCGCAGCAAGCTGGCACTCGAACAAATTTCTTAACCCAGCTCGCGATGGGGCTGTCTTGCCAATTTTACATCTTAACGGATATAAAATCGCTAACCCGACGGTTCTGGCACGTATTCCTGAGGACGAGCTTGCCAGCCTGTTACGCGGTTACGGTCACAAGCCTTACTTTGTGAGTGGGAGCGATCCCACAGAGATGCACCACCGAATGGCTGCCGTTATGGACGAGGTGCTTGACGAGATCACCAATATCCAACGAAAGGCGCGAACTGAAGGGGTTACCCAACGACCGCTGTGGCCAATGATCGTTCTGCGCTCACCTAAAGGCTGGACCGGCCCCAAAGAGGTTGATGGACTTCCAGAGGAAGGGAGTTTTCGAAGCCATCAAGTTCCCATTGCAGACGTAAGAGCAAATCCCGAGCACCTAAAGCTGCTGGAAGACTGGATGCTCTCGTACCGTCCGGAAGAGCTCTTTGACAGCAACGGGACCATTCTGCCAGAAATAGCGGCTATCGCACCAAATGGCGATCTTCGTATGGGCGCCAACCCAGTAGCCAATGGCGGTTCTCTATTAAGAGACCTTCGTCTGCCCGACTTTCGAGACTACGGTGTAACCGTAGAGCATCCCGCTCAAACTGAGGCTGAGGCCACCAGAGTTCTTGGCAAATTTCTTCGAGATGTAATGAAAGAAAACGAGGGCAGCTGTAATTTTCGCGTAATGGGGCCGGATGAGACAGCATCCAACCGACTTGCAGATATCTTTCAGGAGACCAATCGCGTTTCCACCGCCGAAATCCTGCCTACGGATGATCACCTCTCTAACGATGGGCGCGTAATGGAGGTTTTAAGTGAGCACATGTGCCAAGGTTGGCTTGAAGGTTACCTGCTCACGGGTCGCCATGGCTTTTTTTCGTGTTATGAGGCTTTTATTCATATCATTGACTCGATGTTTAACCAACATGCCAAATGGCTAAAAACCACGCGGCACATTCCATGGCGCCGCCCCATAGCCTCATTAAACTACCTTCTTACATCGCATGTGTGGCGACAGGATCACAATGGATTTAGCCATCAGGATCCAGGATTTATTGACCACGTGATTAACAAGAAGGCTGAAGTGGTGCGGGTCTATCTTCCGCCAGATGCCAACTGCCTGCTATCCGTGGCAGATCACTGCCTGCGCAGCCGTCACTACATCAACGTCGTCGTTGCAGGTAAGCAACCAGCGCTGCAGTACCTTTCAATGGATGCAGCCGTAGCCCATTGTACAGCTGGTATTGGTATTTGGGACTGGGCGAGCACGGATGTCGGCTGTGAACCGGACGTTGTGCTGGCCTGCGCGGGCGACGTTCCTACCCTGGAAGCATTGGCCGCCGCAGATATTTTGCGCACAGAATTTCCTGACCTAAAGGTGCGATTCATCAATGTGGTAGACCTAATGACATTGCAAACAGACAGTGAACATCCGCATGGATTGAGCGACCGGGAATATGACCTGCTCTTTACCAAGGACAAACCCGTTATCTTCGCGTTTCATGGCTACCCCTGGCTCATTCATAGACTCACCTATCGGCGCACGGGCCACAGTAACCTGCACGTGCGCGGTTACAAGGAGGAGGGAACAACCACTACGCCCTTCGATATGGTGGTGATGAACGACCTGGATCGCTTCCACTTAGTGATGGATGTAATCGATAGAACGCCACAATTGGGCGTGAAAGCCGCACACGTGCGACAGCAAATGCGTGACATGCGCACAGCTCACCGCAATTACATTCGTATCTACGGAGACGATATGCCGCTGGTTAAGAACTGGAAGTGGAATCACTAGGTAGCTGCATTTTTGGCCCGATGTCTACTCGTTGTCAACAATAGCATCGGGCCAATCACATCAGCGTCCGCAGGGCAGTTCCGTTTCGCCGTCATCACCCCAAAACGCCCATCGCCTCGCCGTTCGCTATGCCCCTCTCTTTGTATTGTTATATTGAGCCACAAGCCGAGGTTTGTTGAAAAGGTATCGTTCATTGGTAACCCTCTTTAACCCAAACTTGTCCGCCGACAATCTGTAGGTGAACGGCAACAAACAGATTTGCCTCCACGACTATTGAGTGGAAGCGCTTAACCTCTGGCTGCAACTTACACGAGCATCGCCAATGTCAATGAGAACTCAAATGACCCCAAAACTGACCATACTTGCCGCATTGTGCCTGCTTTCAAGCCACGCGGTACTAGGTCAGTCGGCACTGCATCCTCGGTTAAGTCAAGAATACGTAAAGGCGCGTGGTTATATTCAACTAAGGTATACGGATGTCAACAAACATGCATCCACGGTAGGTATAAGGCTGCTTAAAGCTCAGCTTTTATGGAAGCCTGTTCGGTCCCTACGCATCTATTCACAGCTTGCATATCTCTATGGCACACACAACATAGACGACAACAGAATATGGATGGAGGATATGTGGGGACAGATCAATGGCGTGGATGGCAGGATAAGATTTGGACAGTTCAAACCTTCCTTTGGGCTAGAAAACATGCAATCAGCGACGTCACTTGCAACTATGGATAGAGCAACTGCAAGCACGAACCTGGCACCTGATGGGGGCCTCACACACTCATTTGGCCGCGATATTGGCGTGCAATACCAGTCTGGTAGTCGCGACAAGGGGCAGCTTACCATAGGAATCTTTGCAGGTACCGGCAGCGGCGCAGAGTCTCCATTGCAGGCGGCCGGGCTACTCTGCTTACATGGAATAAAAAAGTGGAAGCTGCGCAAATCTTCCATCCAGTTCGGCCTCTCCGCTTCCTTTAGGCATGACGGCAATGTCAACTTCAGCCATGCGCTACCCTCAACCACTGCACTGTATACAGCACACTTCCACGGGAACGACCAAAGGTTGAACGCCGAACTTCTGGCGGTTGCTGGCGCCTGGCGATTTCAATCCGAGGTGACGTACGCAAAGTTTGTGCCAGGCTCCGGATCGCCCGCAATAGAGGCGAATGGGGCCTACGCAGAGTTAACCTGTCAGTCCTCAAGGCGACTGGAGCTGGTGCTAAAGGCCGAAACCTTCGACCCCGACAGTCGGCTTTCCGTTCGTGATACACTGCACGGATATACAATGGGTTTTGCGTTTTTGCCAAGTAAGCGCACCAAGGTGATGTTAGACTATGTAATTAAAAGTGAAAAGGCGCCCAACCTCATTCAAGTACAGTATCAGCGAACTTTCTAGCGGCCGTGCTATGCGTTACGCTGCGTATAGGGTAACGTGGGCAGATGAGCGCCAGGAGGATATACTACAGTAATCTCTGGTTCGGGCGGCAGCTTTACGGTAGACTTTATCACCGCACTACGGCGTAGCGAAACAATCACCATATCTCTGTGGGCACTAGCCTCGGCATTCCATGCGGCAAGGAGCTTCGCTCTGCCGATTGCAGAGCCACGCGCCTGAAGTTTGAACGCCCACCATCCACCATTGTAATAAACCGGCTCGCTAACTGCACCAGGCTTCAACGCATAGATTACAATTTGCAGCGGTGCCGGCCAATACGTATCACGCAGACTGGGCCCAACCAACCCGCCGTCTGGCTGCAAACTTGCGTATTCATTGTTCGCCGCCAGCACATGAAACGGTGTTCCCTTGTGATACCTTGCGAGAAGAGCCTCCAGCCTTGCACGCGCAGCATCCTTACTGGCAGACGACATCACACCATCGGGCGCGGCTGACGTGTAGAGGCATTTCACTACGACCCAGTCATTGTCCGAAATAGGATGACCCAGGCGCGCAGCCACCATTGACGAATAGAGCTTTTCGGTTTGCAGCTTCATGGTTAGGTCATTAATCAGCAGATCATATGGTACGTGAAACTGCTTCAGCAACTGTGCGTCAGAAAACTTCCAATGATGCTGAAGGCGCACCTCATTGAACATAAGATGCGCCTGTTGCACAGCCTGCGATCGTGCAACAACAATATGCTTTTTGAGGGCAGTGAGCCTTACGAGGTGCTCCGTGATAAGGTTGGATATAATCCCGGCATAGGGTGGTGTTCCTGTAGACCATACCTGTGAATAGAGATCCTGGTAGATCGCCTTGCGTGGTATAGAAAGCACGTGTCCAGAATTACCCAGCGCAGGCCATCGATCAAACAATAGCCTGGCTACCGACTGTTGGGCCTTCTCGTCAGTCTCCACCCACACATACGTGACTTCGCGCCGCGTAATAACACTCCCATCTACCGACGCCATCACATCAGAACCCAAGTACCTCTTAGGCAAGGATGCATGGTGAAGTGGCTTCGGCGCTGCCAAGCACAGGGTAGAGGCCATACCGAGAATCGCAATAGCTGGCACTACCAACGTTGTTGTTCTGTGAACCTTGATCATATGTTAATGCTGTTCCTTCGTACGCTAAAGCGGCACGTAATCTGGAGAGATATTCTAACCTAATGGGCAACAGCTGCCATGCGGCGCGGTATGGCATCCTGCCAAATCTGGGCCATTGCCGTTATATCGGCGGAAATTAGGTCGTTGGTCCCGCTCGCAATACGCAGAAACTCTCCGCCAACGGTACCTAGCCAATGGGCAGTGATTTGCTGCTCAGCTGCCATTTCCTTTAACTGCTCAAAAGCCTCCTCAGATTTCAGCGTAACTACGACACGGCCTTGTGCCTCACCAAACAATAGACTTGCGGTAGTGTGTTCCTCCCACGACGAAGGATTCATCAGCACCAAAGCTCCCACGCCTCCCAGCATACAGCACTCTGCTAGCGTAACCGCTATGCCGCCATCTGACACGTCGTGGCATGATGCTAACATACCTTTACCAATGGCCTGCACAAGGAACTCTTGCAGTCGCCTTTCGGCCTGTAGATCAACCTGCGGTGGTCGTCCAGCCTCAATTTCGTGTATCACGCTGAGGTACTCACTGCCACCCAGGCCATGTTCCACATGATCATAGGCTTGCAGCAACACAATGGTGTCGCCTTCTTCAGCGAATGCAGCACCACACGAGCGGCTGGGATCGTCAATTATACCAACCATCCCAATGGTAGGCGTTGGATAGATCGGTCCGTTAGGCGTCTCGTTGTAAAACGACACATTTCCACTAACCACAGGGGTCCCCAAGACCTCCGTAGCCTGTGCAATCCCTTCCACGGCCCGTCGGAATTGCCAGAATCCTGTTGGCTTTTCAGGATTCGCGAAATTGAGATTGTCAGTTACAGCCGCGGGACGCGCGCCCGTGCAGGCAACATTTCGAGCGGCCTCGATCACGGCGATTTGTGCGCCAGTAAAGGGATCCAAGTAGCAGTACCGGCCGTTTCCATCTACTTTCATGGCGATGCCACGCTGAGCTCCGCGAATCTGCAACACTGCAGCATCGGCACCGGGTAGGTGAACAGTCTGGGTCTGCACCATACTGTCGTACTGCTCGGTAATCCAACGCTTTGACGCGATGTTTGGTGAGTCGAGCAGCCGTTCGAGGCATTGCGTCGGTGTGAGAGGACACTCCAGGGCCTCAGACGAAGGCAGGGCGTTTGTATCAAAGGCTTGTATCTCATCGATGTAGGCCGGCTGAGATGCTTCCAGGTAGTACGTTGGGCATTCGTCGGTAAGTGACCGTGCAGGAACCTCTGCAACAACCTGGCCCAAATCGCGTATGCGAACGAGCCCGTCATCTGTAACTTTACCTATCACCGCTGCGTGAAGACCCCACTTGTGAAAGACGCTAATAACGTCGGCTTCATGTCCCGGTATTGCCGTGCAGAGCATTCGCTCCTGCGACTCAGACAGCATGATTTCGTAGGGTGTCATATCCTGTTCTCGCAAGGGTACCTTGCGGATATCGACATCCATGCCCAGCCCCGCCTTAGCTGCCATCTCACAGGTGCTGCAGGTTAGGCCTGCGGCGCCCATATCCTGAATGCCAGAGATGTAACCCGTAGCTAGTGCCTCAAGGGTTGCTTCGATCAGGAGTTTTTCTGTGAAAGGATCGCCCATCTGTACGTTTGGACGCTTACTTTCAGAATCTGGTCCAAGTTCAACGGAAGCGAAGGTTGCTCCGTGAATGCCGTCCTTCCCGGTCGCACTGCCAACATAAATCACCGGGCTGCCAGCAGGTCCTGCAGCTGCGCTGGCAACGTGCTTGCGCTCAACAACGCCTACCGCCATAGCATTTACAAGCGGATTTCCGTTATAACACGGATTGAATACAACCTCACCGGCAACGGTGGGAACACCAACACAATTGCCATAATGAGCGATTCCCGCTACCGCATGTTCTAGCAAATACCTATTCCGAACGTCGCTCAGCGGCCCGAATCGTAATGAATTAAGGTTCGCAACGGGACGAGCACCCATGGTAAAAATGTCGCGCAAAATGCCACCAACACCAGTGGCCGCCCCTTGAAAAGGCTCAACAGCCGACGGGTGATTGTGGGACTCCATCTTGAAGACGATCCCCAATTCATCGTCCAATGGTATAACGCCCGCATTTTCGAGGGCGCCACTCTCTTGAGCTTCTTTATAATTCTTAAAGAGTGACAACACCGGACGCGAGTATTTGTATCCGCAATGTTCCGACCACATCACCCCAAACATACCCAGCTCTGTAAGAGTTGGAGTGCGATTCAGAATGCCAACTACCTTTTCATACTCCGCCTCATTCAATCCCATTTCCAATGCAGCTTGCAGGTTCATTCACGCTCCATTATCAATATGTTTGTAGTTGCAGTATATCTGAAAGCCGCATAGGTGGTCAACCACTGCCTGACGCTGACTACTCCGCACATGCGCGACACTGCGCTTCATTCTGAAGGGTGTATGTCATGTCCGTAACGCCATGAGATCGATTCGATGTCAACCAGTCCCTGCACAATAGCACGGACCTTATTGGACCGCCCCGCGTGCAAATCAATCGAGGATACCCAGACGCTACGCGTCCGGCCATACTGTTTCAGCCTGCGTGTTGTAACGATCGCAAAGAGGTCGGGATTAGGGGAAATTGCCAGTTCAGCGGCGGTTCCCATGGGGATTGCTTCTCCCGTCTGCGTATCTATACGCCACCACCAGTAGGCTGGTCCAATCGTGCTGTTTCCGGCATATTCGGCCAGTAAAGCAAATCGCTTAAATCCCGAAGGCACTGGTACCGCCATTAATTGGCTGAAATGTGGGATCCTCGATTGCGAATGACTTGAGTAGCTAATCCGCCTGGTTGCCTTCACCACAACACCGCCGTGAACTGTCAAAGTCGAAATAGAATCGGCTAGCCCGTTGGAACCTGCGGCAAGAACTACATACGTATGGGGTGCCAACCAAGCTCCGGTGAAGGGCCATTTTGCCACATACTGCCACAATGACTTCCGGTTTTTTGCATCCGTGAGCTCCATGGTAAAGCGCCCACCTTGTGATGTCGAGCGCACAACGTACTGCCGGTTTGGTGAATAGCCTGAATCAACGGGAGCCGGCACCGCTACTTTATGCCCGTTGACCTTGACAGCCGGCCCACCTTGCAAATACAAGGTATCGCTGCCTTGAATCCAATTTAACGGTTGAGCAAAGCGCTGTTTACCAAAAGCCACCTGCCAAACGATCCGATGCCGAGCCATACTGTACAGGCAGAGAAGGTCACTGCCATGATCCACACGTGCATTCGTAGGACGTCGAATGAAACCTAGGTATTTACCGTCTGGGGAAAAGCAAACATCCACATCATCGCTGTTTCCTCGGGTAAGCTGCTCAACCCTTCTGGAAGCTACGAGATATTCATAGACATGAAAATGACTGAGCTTCTTAGATCCTGGAGGATTGTAGTAACGCGCGCTATACGCAATCTGGCCCTTAGCAACCTGGCACAAGCAAAGAGAGGTTAGCATCGCCCCCAATGAAACCAGCCTGCTAGTACGCATTCTCTACCCGCATTTGCGTCTCCCGTTGAAAGCTACAAGAGCTCCAGTTTTTAAATTGCTTGAGGCTTCGCCCGCCAAACCGTACACCTATACGCCTCCTCTACTGCGGGTGTATCGACGAGAGTACCGGCCGTACCACACAGCCCGTGACTAACTGGCCGTTCTTTACAAATCCTTCCTCACGGCCGCTAAGCTCCTGAACCAGTCGTGCCCGCCAAATATCTACTTGTGGCTCTAGTGCAAGATCATACTGTTCGTTAGGATCGTTATCTAGATCGAACAGCTGTTCCCTACCCGTGTTAGACCACCAGATATACTTCCAGTGACCGTCCGTCAGCCATTGAAGCGACTGTCCACAGGCTAGATGCTCACCATGAAGGTAGCTACGCCAGGGGAATGTGCGTTCCGCGAGTGGCAGCAAGCTTCTACCGTCGAGTCCCTGCGGAACCTCTAAGCCGGCAGCATCTAAAAGAGTAGGCATTACATCGCGAAGTTCCACTACCCGATCATTGCAAACTGTACGCCTGGGTATTCCTGGCCCGCTGAGCAGAAGCGGCACCCGTGCCGATCCTTCGTACGGCAGACCCTTTCTAAACGCACCATGGTCGCCTAGCATCTCACCGTGATCCGATACAAAGCATATGACTGTATTCTGCCGCTCGCCGTACTCTGCGAGCGTTTCCAGAAATCGATTGATGAGAAGATCTATGTGCGTCATGTGGCCGTAATATCCGGCCCTTGCCCGCTGTAGGGCCCTAGCAGATAGTGCGCCAAAGGCAAGATCTGCTCGCCATTCATCATTGTGTGGCGCAAACGCGTTCTTCGCCCAATCGCCAACGACAGGGGGTGCCATTGGGCAGTCCAGGTACTGCTCAAACGCCCAACCTGGTGGATCATATGGCGGATGCGGACGGTGGAACCCCAGGTAGAGGAAGAAGGGCTTGCGGGTATCGCGCCGGCGTAGAAAGTCCTGTGCCTCACTCACGACCCAAGTGGAGGGGTGTAAAGCCTCGTCTTTGTCCCACGGTCGGGCGACCTGAGAATTGCAGTTCAATCCGTTATCAAAATAGTCCGAACTAGGATTGCCAGTTTGCATTCGAAGCCACGGCAGGTAATCGTCAAAATGGGTAAAGTCTCGCGGCCGCTTCCGTGGAAAATGGAGATAACCGTCATGCAGAATGACGTTTTGAAACCCCATCTGTGATCGTTCTGGAAACACATGTAGCTTACCAATCGCCTGTGTCTGATAGCCCTGACGCGTAAATTCTGAAGCAATCGTACAAGGGTAGTTCCATTCTACGCCATCCTGGTACCCCACACGGCCAGTGGATGTTTGCGACAAACCTGTGTACAGCGCAGCCCTCGCTGGTATACACGTTGGCGTAGCGGAATACGCACGCGTAAAGCGTACTCCTTCCCCTGCAAGTTGATCCAGGTGTTGTGTCATGACAACCGGATGACGCTCGCACGAAAGCGCATCACCACGCCATTGATCAACGCAAAATAGAAGGACATTTGGCTGTTTCGTACTCATGGCAAAAATTCCCTCACTAGACATGCACATAGGCAAGCCGTGGTTGGGGCAATAGCAACAATTGTCGCTAGACGTCTCAAAGCTCCGGTGTTGAGTTAACTGCTGCGAGATCCCCTGAATTCTTTTCGCTACCGGGCCCGCAATTCCTGCCGGGATAGTTAAACCACTCGTTAATTGACAGTTCAGGATTTCACAGCGCTCGAGCAGTCACTATGGGAAAACTCATTACAGCCTTGCCAGAAGGTAAATCGACGATACGATGCCTATCCGCCCCAAACCGCCTGTGGGTGCATTTGCAATTGATGCTTGACAACTTAAACTAGGACGCCTATAATAGCGGCACCAAAATCCACCACCACCATTGAGGCCCAACATGAACCCACTCATGTCATTGTTGACAGCTGCCGCGGCAACTGTAGTAGCCTGCGCCGCTCTCCCTGCAGCTTCTCAAATGCTTCCGTCACCGGACTGGATGGTTACTCCGTGCACCACACCCGTTACGGTTCATCTAGATCAGGACACCCGTCTGTTATCGATACAAAACGGCCTTATTGAGCTGACTTTCACCACAAGCCCAAATTGTGCGCTGGTTGGATTTAAGAACCTCGTAACGGACGAATCCATGCTGCGGGCAGTGTCACCCCTAGGCGATGTAACACTGGCAGGCAACCGGTATGACATAGGTGGACTTCAGGGTCAGCCAGACCGTGCATTTCTGCGCGCTGATTGGGTGAAAACTCTTACGGCGATACCATCATCGTTCCAGTACAACGGATTTACCGTCTCAGATCCTCAAGAACGATTCCCGTGGAAGGCAACGCGACCGGCGGAACATCTGCCATGGCCCGCACCAGGCAAGGTCCTTACACTCCATTTCACCCCTGCTCCGGGCCAGATACAGAGTGTTACAGTTGACGTACACTACCGGCTGTATGTGGGTCAGCCTCTGCTGTGCAAGTGGATAACGATAACAAATCATGGCTCGGACCCTGTGCGATTAAACAGCTTTACCAGTGAAATACTCGCAGCCGTGGAAGGCGAATCATCAGTCGGTGATCCACCAGTCTGGCGTTTACCCAACATGAACGTAACAACAGATTACTCATTTGGCGGCGACAATCAGGCGGATGCGACACATACCGTTCATTGGGTACCGGATCCCCAATACACAACGCAGGTAAACTACGAGCTCCATACACCGTGTGTCCTTGAGGTGCGCCCGCCGCTAGGACCGGACACAGACATACCCGCGCATGGATCTATGGAGACATTTCGAACCTGGGAGCTTCTTTACGACAGTACGGATAGACAGCGTAAGGGACTGGAAACCTGTCGTATGTACCGCACAATTGCGCCGTGGACGACTGAAAATCCTCTTATGCTCCATCTTACCAGCACCGATCCAACGGTAGTAAAGACTGCCATCGATCAGGCCGCGCAATGTGGCTTCGAAATGGTAATCTTCTCGTTCGGCAGCGGACTAAACATGGAAGACGAGTCTCCGGGTAATATAGCGCGCTTCAAGGAATTTGCAGACTACGCGCACCAAAAAGGACTTCAGATTGGTGGCTACTCGCTACTTGCAAGTCGCAGCATTGATGCAGCAGACGATGTTATCAACCCCAAAACCGGTAAACCAGGTGGCGCTATATTTGGTAACTCACCCTGCCTATGCAGCGCCTGGGGTATAGCTTACTTCCAGCATATAAAGCACTTTCTATCGGCTACGGGGTTCGACTTGCTTGAGAATGACGGCAGTTACCCAGGCGATGTGTGTGCTTCAACGACGCATCCGGGCCACCATGGCTTACTCGACTCTCAGTGGCAGCAGTTCTGGAAGATAGCACACTTCTACAGATGGTGTAGGGGCCGAGGTATCTACCTAAATGTGCCAGACTGGTATTTTCTTCAGGGATCAAACAAATCGGGCATGGGCTACCGCGAAACGAACTGGTCACTGCCAAGAGACCTGCAGCACCTGCATGCTCGTCAGAATATGTATGATGGAACCTGGAACAAAACCCCGAGTATGGGTTGGATGTTTGTACCACTTGTCCAATATCACGGTGGTGGTGCAGCGGCTACAATTGAGCCTCTACACGAGCACATTGAGGACTATCGGGAGCACCTAATGGATTGCCTGCTTTATGGGGTTCAGGCATGCTATCGGGGACCTCGTCTATACGATACTCCTACGGTCAGAAAAATGGTGCAAACGTGCGTCTCGTTTTTCAAACATCATAGAGCTATCCTTCAGTCTGATGTCATCCACCTGAGACGTCCGGACGGCGAAGACTGGGACGGCATTCTGCACGTTAATCCCTCATTGCTAGAATGTGGGCTAGCCGCGTTTTTTAATCCCCTGAGTCACTCAATTACTCGCACAATACATCTACCACTCTACTACACCGGCCTTACCAAGTATGCCATGGTGTCTTTAGAGGGCAAACGAGCCAAGAAATATACGCTTAATCGGCAATACAGCATCACTCTCCAGGTGACTATCCCTGCACATGCGTTCACCTGGTGCGTTATTACGGGCGTACAAAAACCTTCGTAGTGGGCGAAGCCATATCCTTAATCGTAATGCTGGTGCCGTTGCTGACACACTGCACGGCTCCATCGAGATCTGTTCTATAGACGTTGGGCACCGTAGCCTCCAACCTTGAAACGACATCTGGTGAGGGGTGCCCATAGATGTTGTCAAGACCAACGGAAATGACAGCCGCAGATGGTCGCACCATCGCAAGAAACTTTGTCGTGGTGCTGGTGTCACTGCCGTGGTGCCCCACTTTTAGAACATTTGCTGATAGTGGCATACCAGCGGTAATAAGGTCTTGCTCCTCCGGAGCTTCAGCGTCGCCCATAAAGAGGAACGATGTACGCCCATAGACTAATCTCAGCACGACACTGGCGTTATTTGGCGGGCCGGCAGACTCCTCGCGGGTAGGCGCAAGTAACTCAGCGCTAACACGCCCACCACCACGCAGGAATTCTGCCGGTTCCGCTGTAAAATCTGGCACGTTGCGCATTGCACATGCTGCACGATAGTCATTTTCCTCCTGCGATGCGGTGTTTTGCCCATTGTCAATCACCTGACCTACCGGTATTTGGTTGATCAACGTCGCTGCTCCGCCGATGTGATCGCTGTGCGGATGCGTGAGTATAATTGCATCTACAGACTGAACGCCTTGACTTCGCAAAAAAGGTAGTACAACACGCCTGCCCGCGTCGTCTCCCGTCTCATGATTAATAGGCCCAGTATCGATCAAAATAGTCTTGCGATTTGGCAGCTGAATAACGCAACTATCCCCTTGTCCTACGTCTAGGTAAGTTACAACAAGCTTATCGGTCGACCCAATGGGCCAATAGTTGGCAATTTGCAGGCTAATCGGTACCAACAGCGTTAGGGCAGCAAGCACCAACAGGCCTGAAATCAGATGCGGTAACGAATTTGGGGGAGACGTTTCGCGCAACGCTCCATTGCTTGCGTTCAATCTGCTGAGGAAAGCAGCGCCTATTGCAATTGTTCCATAGACGCTCACCAGCAGCCATGCCGGTGGCGTCCGTTGCGAAAGTACGACCCAGGTAGGATGCGCCAGCACAGCAGCTAGTTCTCGCTCCAAGTCCAGCAGGCATCGCAGTACCGACACAAACAGTGGCGCCGGAATGAGCAATGTGGGTACTGCCAGGATTACAGCCCCTAAGGCGGGCAGCAAAAGCAGGAGAGAATTGAATACGCCTAGGGGAGTAATAGAATGAAACCAGATGGCAGTCATGGGCGCCGCGCCTATCTGAGCGGTAGCTGCCACTGCCACAGTCTCCGCGAATGTCAGGAAAACCCGCCTGCCCATTGGTACTTTTCGACCGGGCCACCTGTGAATTGCGAACCTTTGAATAATCGCAAAAATGGGAGGCAGCAGGCTCGCCATGACTATAACAACGCTAAAGGAGAGCTGGAATCCTACATCTACCAGCTCGGTTGGCGAGTATACGAGCAGAAAAAACGCTGCAGCGGCGAGTGCGGATGGCCAATCGGGCTCCCGAAGCGCAAAGAGGCCCAGCAGACCAATGGAGGCCGTAAAAGCCGCCCGGTCGATCGATGGTCGTCCCCCTGCAAGCAACGAATAGGCAGTGATTATCAGGATGGTAAGCAGAATAGACGCCCTGTAAGGTATCCCAATCTGGCGCCATACAAATGGCAGAAACAACAGCAATAACCCAACCTGCAGACCTCCCGTGGCAAGCAGGTGCGCGGCTCCAGTACGGTTAAACGCATCTCTTAGAGAGAGCGACAAACCTCCACGTTCACCAAGTACCTGCGCAGCGAGCAACGCAGCATCGTCGGGGGAGAGAATCGACCGTGCTCGAACTGTAAGGAACCTACGAATTGCGAAGAGAGCTCTTAATGGCAGTGCGTAGGGGGCTAGATCTGCACGAAGCTTCCAATCGTCGGTGTGCCTCACGACTAGATCGCACGAAACGCCGCGTGCATGCAGGTACGCTGTCTCAGAGAACGAACCCGGGTTGTGCAAGGTTCTGGGTCGCTGAAGCAGGCCGCGCGCAGTAATTTGATCCCCATACTGCGGTATTTCACCCAAACTGAACGATGCAGGAAGCGCGAGTTCAGCCTCAACCAGTCCAGAAGTTGGAAATTTTCCCAGCGACGCCCCTACCGAGATTGTATTCACCCGAATGATGCAACGAATGGCGGGGCTAACCGAACGGTTACTGGCCTGCGGCAGCTCAACATCAGACACCACCCGACCGGATACGGTCGCCAGACTTGGCACGTATTGTGAAACTCCTCCACGGAAAGGTAACGCCGCATCCCGGCCGCGCACTACGCCCAATATGACTGTTAGGCACAGAAGGGCGGATACCACAAACGACCTTCGACAGGTAAAAAAGCTTCCGACAAGGATAAGCGCAGTTGTGGCAAACAGTATGAAAACCGACAACCATGCAACACTTGCTAGCAGCAAACCCAAGGTGAATGCCGCCAATAATAGAATCAATGGGCGCTTAGTTAATTCGGTTGGTAGAGAGAGATGTGATGTTGGCACAGGTGCCCCCGCTCAACAAGCGCATTAGTTACTATTAGTCTTAACCTGAAAAGTGCGGTTTACATCGGTTGAAAGTCGGTAAACGTGCTCAAAATTCGCGAATGCACTCGGTAACTCCTTCTTGCAGGTACCACTCCGCTGGTGCTTGCGGTACCACGGGGTTTCAACACCGTGCTAGCAGCACGCTGGTGTGAACACGGGGTTGGCGTGACATCTCCCCCACAGCTACCGCGTCGCCCCCTCCTTCTGGCACTCGCGACGCTCGTTGAAGGAGGAAATGCGGATTGAGCCGACCGAGGGGAGCCGAGGTGGCCAGCAGAAGGTGTTTGCAATGAACCAGATGGTAAACCTGATCACCCTAAATTGCAAGATAAAAAATTTATGTCAATTCGAGAAAAATGAATCATTACAAATTCAATAAATGTGTATAATAGTAGTTGATTGAAGGCGATAGTTTGTGAAATTAAAGTATTGTTGATGAAATGGAGCAGAAATCATGAGCGTATATCGATCAATTCCCCCCCCCGACGCGTGGGTTCCCGGACGGAAATAAATTGGCAGCGTAGCCATTTGTTCTCTGCTAGGGTTGTCTGCGGCGCAATCGTCGCCCTGTTCTCCGGCCTTACTGCAACCGCCGTCCGCGCGCAGGCACCGCCGCCGTATGGTGCCAACGGATGGATGATCACTTCAACCGGCAGTGAGACAGTACAATTTCAGGGAGCCCAAACTCAGCCTTTGACGACATTTCCGGATAACAGCACCTCTCTGAATTCGTTCTACTTTTTACTCCCTGCGCCATATGGAGCTGCCGCCAGTGGCCGCGCGAGCGTTGCCAACGCTTCTGCAGAATGGGCCATAAACTGCATCTATAACGGATCAAACGGTCTTCCAGACCCCGCTAGCGCTCCTCCTGTAGTTGTAGAACTCTATTCAGAAGCTCAGGCATCCTGGTCAGCGTCCGGTAATTCATTCGGGCGGAATCTTGCAGCCGATGCTTTGGGTGGTGTGAGCACAGCAGTACCTTTCGCGTTTGTTAAGGACGATAAATACCTGGTATTTCAGCCGTCAAACGGGCAATTCTCCTTGGGTACGCTGAAACTTCAAGCAAGCTGCACAGTAGCAGGTGCTCAGGCGCTCGGTGTAGATGGGGAGCTGGACGGTATAATCTTCAATTATCCTGAGGTTGCCGGTACAGGTGTTTCCGAGTACTACTCAAAAGGCGCAGGTGGAATCCCCGTGCCGGATGCCTACCAACCAGATGGCAGTATAACAGTGGATCTACCCCTTACCGTAGCGCAGAGCGCTGGAACGAGTTCCGGCAGCACCGATACCATGCTTGGTCAGTTCAATCTGTTTTACAACGATAACACAGACAGCGTGAATAAGCCCTACTATACGTTCTGGACGGCTAAGGATAGCGGGCCGACGACCACATTGCTAGACCGGGATCCAGGTCCATTGTCCTTTCAGCCTGTTTCTGGCGGGGCCACGTATTCGCTGACGCAAGTTCGCACTACTGAGGTAGTCACAGCACCGAATCCAGTCCAAGGCCAGGCTCCGACCATGCCGTCACTTGGGTCAACCACGATCGAAGCGGATTTAGAATACGGTGTAAATCCAGCAGGAGATCCCCTTCCCGATTTGTCGAATGTAATGAATATAAATTGGCACTATCAACTCGAAAACCCGGTGTCAGTAGGCACGCCACTCCTTAATTGGGTCAATGATCCCAGCTTTGCAATGGTGCCACCGCCTGCTCCAGATACCGGCTATCCGCCTGGCGCCGCCATACCGTACACGGTTGATTCCGCGGCAGGCTCCGATGCCGGTACCGCGGAACAAACTGCACTTCAGACCTATGCACCGGGCGTCTTTTCCATTCTCTCGGCACTCACCACCGAGTTTCCTGAGGTGGCTGCTCTGTTTGCTGGTGTGGGCGGTGCCGCGTCGCTGTTTCCGCCGGGCACCACGGTGCAGGCCTACCTAGACTGGGCTGATTTGTGGACGCCATCCTCTATCTCCACTCCCACATATATCCACAATGGCGGCTCATGGCAAAAGCTGCCTTCGAGTACGGTGGAGGATAATTACGTTCTCACCAACGTCACAAGCGAGATCGAGCTGAAGAACAACTACTATACAATGGATAAATATGCTGCGAACGGCTACCAGGGGCAATACCCTATCGATATACGGTATCAAGTTGGGCGCCGGTATTATCCCACGTTTACCGATACGTTGGGGTGATGAACTGAGCTCTACTTTGCGCACCTGCGGCCTTGCTGCTGCGAGATCTGCAGGTGCGTCATTTTAAACAATTAATTTGCCACATGGGAAGTGAGGGCGAGATGATTAAACTGCAAAGTCGGCTTATGCCAATAGCAATTGGCGCGTTGTTTGTGGTTCTTCAACTAGGTGCGCACGCCGTTCCCTCTGCGGTGACAATTAACCCTGGTTATAAAAATCCGTGGTGGATATCTGCAGCAGTCAGGCAAACCGTGGTGAAGGAACAAAATTACCTCTACCACGGTGGCATAAGGAAGTTGCACTGGATGGTTACGCCGTGGAAAACTGCGGAAGATCCGGCTTATATGCATGTGAAGGCGATGATCGATCGTCAGTTCAGGAACCACACGTTGCAAAGTCACTATAAGTCGTACGAAAATGAGTATGCAGATGCTTCCACCAATTCCATCGTATTCTTCAAGTGGGCATACGCCACCTATACGCTGGCGGTAAGTGAGTCGCCGCATCACTTTGCGAATCATCAGACGAACCTGATTTTCGCGGCATTTACAACACTTCCTTCACCGCATGAACGGGCCTATGACGCCTTAAGATTGATATGCGCTCCTGGTTACATCTGGATGCTCTACCATTATACGAAGTCTCCCAACACTGTTCCACCTTTTCCGCCACAGGGGCTGCAGCTTGCGTGGAGTTATCGTGACTGGCCACAATTGTTTACCGCCATCTGTTTAGATTATCATAATAACTTGCAGTACAACCGGCGATTGGTTCAGTTAATGGTTAGTTTAAAGCCAGTTTATGGACGTACGATATGGTACAAGGAGGCCCTGGCGGATCTCTATTACGTGCAGGTTAATGGACAAATGACTATTACACCAAGGCCCTCGGCAACGGTTGCGCGGTTCACTGTAGCGCTTTACAACGAAGCCATAAAGGAGCGCAAAGACGATCTCAAAGAGGTTAAGCGCGAAAATACCATGAGGTTCCCAAATAACATTGGGTTTGATGTTACGTACGTGTATGGCGTATATGTAAAGTACCCGTCAATTGCACCTTCCAACTACAAGGTGCCTAAAGGTGCTTTGCCACTTAGTGCTTACAAGAAGTCAGGTTATTTTAAACTCCCGGGAAAGTAACAGGGCGTTCAGCCCTCATTGTGCCAGTTGGGTTGAAGGATTGCCACTTTTCGAATCGCCGTCGTCATCTGTACCCCTCGCTCAAGGAGCGTAGCGACTGCCCGGGAGATGGGTGGCCCGCAGGGCCGCGGAGAGGTCACCCAACCTTGGCAGTTGCAGGTCAGATAGGTTCATTGTCACGGAGATGACGATAAGAAAAAGTTGAAACATTTATTAGAA